>JADGFG010000249.1:0-4864 GCA_016743995.1 Kangiellaceae bacterium
GGTGAGTTATTCAATTCTAATGGTTATTCGTTTAACGAACTAGTGACATGTTCTGTTGCGCTAAAAAAGAAGAATAAATAACGGTGGCTTACACCAATTGAATGACGGCAGTTTGGAAAGAACTGAAGAAGATAAGAGGGAATGTGCTATATAAATTGAAGTAAAGTAGACTTTATATAAAGCCTTCCTGCACTATTTGTTGATAGTGAGTGCAAGAATAATATTCAGTTGTATTAAATAAATCGTAAATGGTTGATAACAGTATTCTTAATAGTTTCCGCCTATGCATCTGTTGTGGAGCGGTTTCTGTAAATCGTTTTATAGACACCCTGTAGCGGCTCAGTGAGTGATATAATTTATTGAGCCAGCGATAGGCGTTTCTTGGGTCATCTCTATTGGTAGCTACGTTATACGCCTTTTGAATGCTATTGTTATCAAGCAGGCTTTTGAGGAAGAGTGAAATATTGAGCGCCGTGTATCTAAGTGTTGGGACAATTGTAGCCAGATAAAGTCTAAAGGTAGAGCCGCATCCTTTTCGGCCATAACGGTTAGAGCAAAATAGACGCTGCCCTACAATTTTTTTAAGACCGTTATGTTGTTTTTTATAAATAAAATCATGTGCAACAAAAAAATCGCCACTTGAACATTGCTCGCAATGTAAATGATCTCTCTGTAAATCGATATTCCGAACAAACAGCTGAAGAGAGCTTAGGTCGTTAAAGAACTTTTTCATCTGAATAGGTTAATAGTAATTACAAAGAATAAAAAGCAATAAATTTGCTTACGGAAATTTACTTTCCCAAATTACCGTTATAAAGATGTGGTAGGATTATAATGGTAATTTGGTCGAAAAACGGACTTTTGTACTATAAGAATTTGGGAATCAACACCAATACTAAAGCGCTATTTAAGCGCATAAAGAAAAAAATCAAAATAGAATCTCTTTATTGAAAATATAGTTATCTCGCTCGGTTATATCCCTGATTAAAAGTAAAGTGCCGTTTTTAAATGGCTGGGAGGAGGGCTGCTTTTTGTAGGATATTTTCTATCGGTCGATTATCTGGTGAAGACTGTTTTTCTGGTAAAAGCAGGATGTTCTTTGTAGAATGATGGAAATGAATATTATTGAACAGGGAATTTATGAATAACGATTATGATAGTTTAACGTACAGGCAAGTAACAACTTATCATGAAACGATAAGGCAGAGAATATTCAAAAGGATAGAAGAAAAATATATTTCTCTGAAGATAAACGTTGGCGAGATTACCTATAAAGATGCTATGCAAGCTAATTCCTGGAAAGCACTCTGGCACCCGCCTGTGAAAGCAGCTACCTGGGATTGGGTTGATTTGTATTACCAGTATCATACTCGTGGTGGAGCTAGACGCTTTGATATGGCTATTTCAAAATCAGGTCGATTGATTAGTTTATGTTACGGTATGATGGAAAGAAACAGGTTTGTTCTAAAATTACATGCTCTTGAACATTCGCCTCTACCATATAACACAATTGCGGGGCAGACATTAAACATCAATCTTTTTGCTGCTGAGCTTTACGCGGATTTAAATGGAACAGCTGAAATATGGATTTGTGACCCTGTCTCACCTGCACATGTTAGACTTTATAGCAGTAAAGGTTATACTCCTTATGAAGATAGTCGTGGAAATATCACTCATTTAGTAACGAGGTTGTAATGAACGAATTTGATACCGATGCAATCGACAAGAAAATAAAAGATGCTGAAAAGAGAATGGATGAAAAAGGTCGCAGTTATGATGGACTGGGCGAAGCGATAGAAGAACTCAATAAAGTTAATGGCAGTGATGATGGGATCATAATTGGCCCCAAAGATGAGGTGACACGCCAGAGAATTTTAAAAGAGATAGAGGATAATGCTGCAGATGATGACTAACCAGAAAAACATAGTAGATAAAATAGATGAAAAAATTGCAAAGATTGAGAAGAAAGCAGCTATAAATGCTCAGCGTAAATCTCAAAAGCTACAGAGTTTGCGTAACTCAATTGCTGGAGAAGTTAAAAAACTTGATAACTAAGGGGTACATAACAAGGAAAATGCTGCCACTTCTAGCGGATTGACTGCATCTTCTACTTGCTGACTGGACAGCTCATATGATTTTTGCAGGTTTTTAATGTGCTCTTTCATAGTGATATATAATTAATATTATTAATACCCAGTTGACGTAATTCGCTTAGTGATTTTTGGGCTTCGGCAATAGATGCTTGTAATATTTTCCTGGCTGCTTCTTTTGCATCAGCAAGCGTAGAAAAAGCACCTTTAGTCCCCATTGATACTTCACGAATCATCGGGGTACATGGATTAATATCTACCACGAGATAGGCAATATCTGACTCAGAGTAAGGATCTTCGACAATACTTACTGGACTGGTTTGTTCCAAAACAGTATTAAGAATATCTTCAGAAATAGTTTTCAAATCATCGACAGACGGCTTGTTTTTAAGAATTTCGATACCCTTGTCAGTCAGGTTTAATTCTAGCTCTTCACCAGCCTGAATACTAAGATGCTCCATCATCGCACTGGTGATCCTCACGCCATGGCTATTTCCCCATTCACTTACTTTGGATTTCATAACTCACCTTTTATTTCGGATATCCAGTGTATATCCATGATAGCACTGTTAAAGAGTAAAGAAAGCGCTCTATTAGCGAGTTTAAAATATCCAATCAAACATCAGCAAATCAAAGAGTTAACTGTAACCAGGAACAGGAAAAGGTGGAGATATTTATAAGCAATATTCCAGGGTAACCAGATGAAGACGAATATGACGGTTCTACTTTTACTTTAGCTCAACAGTATTCACTTCACCGGTCAAATAGATTACAAAACCAGGCTAACTTACAAATGAAACAAGAATATCTCACAGCTTCCTGTATGACAAAATACAGCTGATAGGTTGTAAAATATAATAACAGCCTATATGATGTAAATACAGTATATATAATGTAATTAGCAGGTTACTAGTATGCTCCACACAATCAGTACGCTCGATCAATTAAAGCCAATTCTAATAGGTTTTCGCAAGTCACAAGGCCTGACACAGCAGGATATGGCAGATATGCTTGGAGTTGCACAACAAACCTATCAAAAATTAGAGTCGACACCCCAAAACATCACTGTAGATCGGTTGTTTAAAGTGCTTGGCCTTCTTGGAGTCAAATTGTGCTTGTCAGATTCAACGACTTTAGTTAGCGACAAACCTTCTAAAATTTGCTTGACGAAAATCACCTCGAAACCAGAAAAGGTCACTTCAAAAAATACTGCGAATGCTAAGATTGGCAAAGTTTCAACAGTTAAGGTTTCGAGTAAGAAACAAACGTCGGTAATGAAAAAGAAAAGTAAAAAGGAAGAGTGGTAATGGCGCGCCGCTTAAATGAATTGGACATTTGGTTAAACGGGGAGCTTGTTGGTGTATGGCAACGAAGAGGTGGCCGAGAAACGTTAAAATACGACGAAGCCTGGGTCGAAAGTGAGCGCGGCCGACCGCTGTCATTATCATTACCATTTACGCCGGGCAACCAAATGTTTCGCGGTTAGGTCGTACAGTATTATTTTGACAATCTGTTGCCAGATAGTCGTGATATTCGCGAGCGTTTGGCAAACAAATTTGGAGCTAACAGTGCGTCACCGTTCGATTTGTTGGTAGAGCTGGGTAGGGATTGCGTAGGTGCAGTTCAGCTATTGAAGCCAGGAATAGTGCCTGAAGGTATAGATAAAATAAGCTGTGAACCATTAGAAGAAGCTCAGGTAGCAGATATTCTGAGAAAAACAGTTTCCGGCAATCCATTAGGTCACGATGGTGAAAGTGGGGAGTTAAGATTATCTCTGGCTGGTGCCCAGGAAAAGACAGCCTTGCTTTGGCATGATGAACAGTGGTGCTTACCACTCGGCGTTACACCAACAACTCATATTTTTAAGCTACCATTAGGTCTGGTGGGTCATATGAAAGCCAATATGGATGAGTCAGTTGAGAACGAGTGGCTTTGTTCAAAAATAGTAGAAGCATTCGGATTACCTGTGGCCAATTGCGAAATGGCATATTTCGAAGATCAGAAAACACTGGTGGTGGAACGTTTTGATCGGAAGTTTGCGTCAGATAGCAGTTGGGTAGTAAGAATACCGCAGGAAGATATGTGTCAGGCAAAAGGGATTTCTCCGTTACTGAAATATCAAAGCGACAACGGCCCTGGAATTGTCGATTGTATGAGAGTTTTGGATGGTTCATCAGAGGCGCTTGCGGATAAACAGATATTTTTTGCAGCACAAATAATTTTCTGGTTATTATATGCAACCGATGGACACGCCAAGAATTTCAGCATTCAGCATCATTCAAAAGATAAATACGAACTTGCTCCTTTGTATGACATTTTATCTGCCCTACCCATCATTGGAAAGAAACATGATCAAATAGCAGAGCAAAAGGCCAGGTTAGCCATGGCCATACGAGGTAGCCATAATTATTATTTGATTAATCAAATACAGCGTCGACATTTTATTAAGCAAGCAACTCAAGTTGGCTTGACTACTGACGTTGCCAACTCATTAATTGAGTTGATTATAGATAGGACGGAACAAGTAATTAATGAAGTAAGTGCAATGCTACCTGAACAATTCCCTACCGCCATGGCTGAGCGTATTTTTGATGGTCTGCAAAAACAAACTGATAAACTAGCAGCTCAACGGTGAATCAAAGGTGTCGGAATCAAAGGTGTCGGAATCAAAGGTGTCGGAATCAAAGGTGTCGGAGTTATTAATACTATTATTTTGCTGGGAGAATATGGGGGTCAGGAGAAAACAGGGTCAGTGTTGATATGGACAGAAGAGG
>JADGFG010000249.1:4874-5488 GCA_016743995.1 Kangiellaceae bacterium
TTCCCAGACAGCATCATAAAAAATACCCCCGTACACCTTGAACAAAAAAGCCAGAATCATGTTGTAATGATCTGGCTTTGTTATCTTGATTAAGCTAGAGAAGCTAGCCTGGTTAAGATAGAGTAGCTAATATTAAAGCGCTATTTAAGCGCATAAAGAAAAGACTCCAGTTGTTTAAAGTCGACTGCCAGTTCATGGGATAAGTCCTGCTTTTTAGCGCAAGTGGCCAGCTCTTCGGGCAGTGGTAATTCCAGCTGCAAAATATCCTCTACGGTTGACTTAAATTTCGCTGGATGGGCTGTGCCCAGAAAGACGCCTGTTTCTCCATCTTGCAGAGATTGATGCAGACCTTTATAAGCAACCGCCGCGTGAGGTTCACTGATGTAACCCTGTTCATAAAGTGATTTTAACGTTTCTTCAGTTTGTTGCTCACTGACAGAAATACCTGACAAGTCTTGACGTTCAAACTGCTGACTATCCATCAGGTACTCAATTCTTGGCCAGTTATTAGGTTTGCTGACATCCATTGCATTGGACAGAGTCGCTATGGTTTCTCTGGGCGACCATTCTCCTGACTGAAGGTATCTGGGGACGGTATCATTTGCATTGGTTGA
>JADGFG010000250.1 GCA_016743995.1 Kangiellaceae bacterium
TGACACTTAATTTTTAAACGTTATGTTAATTAGATTTTATAACCGAACATTAATTGATATTACCTGTATTGCGAGCATTCTTAGTCTAAGTTGGTATTACCTGTTTCAAATGCCGATGCTAATGACTAACAATTGGCACTTCTATCAGATCGGTGCACTTTTTCTAATGTGGTTAATTATGATGATTGCCATGATGCTACCTTCAACAATTCCGCTTTTAAGCTTACTCCTTAAAATTAACATTCAGAGAAAACAGAGACATGAAAACCCGTATTCAATTTTATTATTTTTATCCGGATATCTTTTCATCTGGTTAAGCTACAGCATCGTTATAACGGTAGTGCAATGGCAGTTACATGAATTAAATCTGTTAAATAACATGATGTACCTGATGAATAATAAAGTTACCGCTGGTCTGTTAATAGTAACCGGACTGTATCAATGGTCTCAACTAAAACAATATTGTCTTACACAATGTAGCTCTCCCCTTCATTTCATTATGAAATACTGGAAAGAAGGAAACGCTGGAGCATTCCTGATGGGCATTTGTCACGGTCAGCTTTGTGTTGGCTGCTGTGCTCTTTTAATGACTTTATTATTTATATTCGGTGTCATGAATATGGGGTGGGTTCTCATATTATCCATATACGTGTTATTAGAAAAAATAATTCCTTTTTCACAGTATTTTTCTCGAATAATAGGAATAATATTAATTCTTTACGGCCTTTACCTGATTTAATACTGAAATTTACTTTAGCTGACTTTTTTTCAGCTAAAGTAATTAACACTTAATTTTCAACTATTTTTCACAACGACTGAAAATGAGATAAAAGTGCATCAGCACCAGCTTTTGCTACAATGTGATCATTATCAACAGAGTTTCCATAAACGCCAATAGCGCCAATAATATCCCCTCTTGAATTTTTTAAAGGGACTCCTCCAGGAAAATTATTAAGCAAATCCAGTTGACTTTCGAGTTTAGAAAAAGACTCGATATCACAAGTATTCATTCCCAGATTACAAGCAGTCTGAGCTTTTTCCAGAGACATATTGCTAACATCTTCCCAGGCATCACTCTCACGATAAAAAGCTTTTAATCGCGTAGCATTATCCACTACTGCGATATTCATTTTAACTCCAATATCGCTTGATTTTCTAAGTGCCGCTTTTACAGCAATGTCCAATTCTTCAAATGTAATATCGTTCATTTTTATAATATACCTCAGTAATTTATTTTTTGAATAATAGCTACAGAATTAACGGTGACTTAAGAGTGCGAGTTAAACAAATAAATTATATGGATTCAAGCTTACTTCTTATTAAGTAAATAAAAAAAGTAAAATTTATGAGAAAAATATTGAAAGGTAGATATTTATTTCAAATAAACCACACCCTCTGAAGACCAGCAGCAATAAAACTTAAAAACAGATTAATTTATTGTAATTGATGTTCTGTCGACAGGTAGACAGTTTTTAACATTGACATTTTTTCCTATCAAACATATCTCTGTTTTTTAGTTATAACTATACAGCTTTATATAATCAAAATATTATTCGTCGTTCTCTTGTTACCGGTATATTATAACAGTGAGATAACGTTACTATTCTGGAAGCATAAGAATAAATCCAGCCTTACGCTTTACGTAAAGGTCAATGTTTTCAGCTATTCTATGATGCTAACTTCCCTGGAATTTTTTTGTAATTGCAAGAGTTCCCATTAAAAACAAACTCTTTATCCAGATAACATTCAGGTAAAATCATTTGCAAAGATAACAAGTATCTGAAACATGGCACCAGAGATAGTATCTTAAAGAATCTGAACGGATTTTATCCAAAAGTAAATGAACTTCATCGAAATTAAACTGATTACTCTCTCGTTTCAAGATTACTTATGAATCTCTCGAGAAGTTTAATTAATCGTTGATATTGCAACTCAAACTCTTGCCTGAGCATTTCTGTTTGTTCATACATACTATCCGCTGCTGCCAGCTCAATATCTTTCGACAATTCATACATTATATCTGCAGATAAGTTTCCAAAAACACCTTTTAACGAATGAGCCCCCTCCCTGATTGCAATTAAGTCCTGACTAGATAGTGCTGATTTTAATTGGTAATACATGTCTGGCGAAGATTGTAGAAATGAACTCACTAGTCGAACAACCCGTTCAGGCTTCCCCCCCACACGCTTTAATAATCGCTCATAATTCCAGATTTTTGCGGGTTCATCATTAACCAGTTCAGCAGACTCTTTATTTTTAGCGCTCTCTCTGACTTGCTCAGCATCTTGTTCAATATTAAGTACCCAGTGCTCCAGTTTCTGACTAAGTAACTCAAAGTCAACGGGTTTCGCTATGTAATCGCTCATACCGGACGATAAACACTTTTCTTTGTCACCTTTCATCGCATTTGCTGTCAGTGCAATTATTGGCACATTGATATAATAGCTTCCCGCCTCACCATCTCGAATTCTCCTGGAAGCGGTGAAACCGTCCATTTCTGGCATCTGACAGTCCATCAGAATAATTTCAAAAGGTTCGGGAGAAAACTTTAAACACCGCAATGCTTCCAGACCATTAAACGCAGTTACCACGGAATAACCACTCTCCTGGAGCAAATCAATCACGACCAGTTGATTAACCGTATTATCTTCAACAAGTAGAATTCTTACATTCTTCTGGGTAGCAATGTCAGAAAGAATCTCTCCCACAGCTCCAAAACTCTCAGATTTCTGAATCGGTTTACCATTAACAAAAATGTTATTTTTACCAGGAAATACAGATAAAGCATTATATAAATCCTCCGTGGTTACCGGCTTGGGAAAACAGGTTGATACTCCCATTTCTGTATATATTGTTGCATCAAGAGTAGAACCTATGGAAGTCATCAACACCAGCACAGGCAGAGTCTTCAGTTCAAGCATCTTAACCTTTTTACAAAACTCCAGACCATTCATTTCGACCATTTGCATATCCAGCAAGATAATATCAAATGAGTTTTTTTCCCGCAGCTGAACTCGTTCAAGCGCACTGAGGCTATTATTATATATCTCTACACTGCCTCCCCAGTTTTCTAACTGATTTCTTAACATATCTATATTGGTATCATTATTCCCAACTACAAGAATATGGAGTTCTCTAATTTCTATATCAGGCAACACTTCTCTTGCATCGCAACCTTTTCTTACAGGAATATCAAAATAGAGCTCACTACCACCCTCTTCATTACTCAATACCTGAAGCCCTTTTCCTCCCAACATCACACACAACTGATTAGATATGGCAAGTCCCAACCCGGTACCACCATACTTTCGTGTTACGGAGGTATCAACCTGAGTAAACGAATCAAAAAGGGTTGACATTTTGTTACTGGGGATACCTATTCCAGTATCTTTAACGCGACAATGTAACATCCACTTTTCCGTATCCAGAGAAACCTTTATAATAATTTCTCCTTGCTCGGTAAATTTAATCGCATTTGCTAATAAATTTGAGAGAATCTGACGTAAGCGACCAGGATCTGAATTCACTAAAATACCAGGTAGACCACAAACATCCAGGATAATTTCCAATCCTTTTTCCTGCGCTTTCAGCGCCATTGATTCTGTCAGGTATCCGAGATGAAGTCTCAAATCAAAATCCAGGTATTCCAACTCCATTTTACCTGCTTCTATCTTTGAAAAATCCAGAATATCATTAATCAAGTTGAGTAACGACTCTGCACTACTATGAGCTAGCCTGGTATAATGACTCTGTTTATCGCTCAGTTTTGTGCGCCTCAACAACCCCAACATACCCAGGACTCCATTCATGGGGGTTCTGATTTCATGGCTCATACTAGCCAGAAACTCAGCTTTAGCCTGAACCAGTGCTTCAGCTTTTTCTTTTGCTATCTGAAGTTGATCGGCACGCAATTTATGCTCTTCAGCAGATAATTGAAGTAACTGTTTTTCATTCTGTTGCGCCGCTATCAACTTTTCAATCATAAAATTAAACGATCTGGCAAGCTCAATGGTTTCACTATAATTAGCACCTCCAATGACGACTTTTTCCTTCAATGCACCATCACCTATATTTTGTGCTGCTTCTTTTAATGCTACCAGAGGCTTTGATATTTTCCTGGCCATCATTAATGACCATACCAGCGACAAAAGAAACCCCAATATTGTTACCGCTACAACATTAATCAGTATATTTTCAAGATCTTCATTTATTTCTTCAGCCTCTTCTTGAGTTTCCTCTCTTGCGCTCTGACTAAATTCAAAAACTAATTTTGAAATTTCGTCATATAGAGGAACAATCTCTTTACGGATAATGTCTTCAGCCCTTGCTACATCTTGGTCAAGTATTTTCTGAAAAACTCTAATTTTTATTGAATACTCTTTAAACTCTCGAATAATATTATTAATTTTAACCGCTTCATTTTCCTCTCTTTCCTTATCTTCATCTTCACCTCCCTCTTCTTCAATTAGCATTCCAAGCCTGGTCACCTGGAGCAACTTGTCAGAAATCTGTAAAAACTGCTGTAGATAGTTATCTAACTCAATGCTTAATATATTGGTTTCTCTTCTATAAATATCATTAACAGGTTTAACCAGAAAATGGTAATGCCGGGTCAATAACATATAAGTAGTGTTTTGAATTTTCAACAATATTGTCTGCATTTCCTTTGCCGTAAATGATTCAACAATTGAACTTCGAGTCAACTGCGAAAGACTTTGTTCTATATCTTTATTTTTGAAATAAGCAATTGTTCCGACAGCAGCAACAAACGTAGAGAGAACAAAGAAACTAATGAGTAAACGATAATAGAGTTTCATCGAATTAGTTAACCGGAAAAGTCTTTGTGGGATAAAAGTCAAAATTTAAACAAAAACCTGTTATTAAAACCGTTTGTTTCACCATCAAGCTCCGCTAGTAGGTTTACTGATCTAATAACTAGTGTAGCTTAACCAAGGTAAATTAATGCCGAATTAGCAAGTTAGCTACTCTAATTGAAAACATAACTATTTAACTCCGGGCATATATTTCAAAGGCCTCTCACCACAAACACCAAAATCATCTCAATTGACAATATTAAAAACAGGGAGTTAATGAGCTGACAAATACTAAGAACGCGATATACAAACAAAAATGGGACATACATCATAAAGAGAACATAATGAATGAGAAGATAATACATGTAACTAGCAACGTCTCTTAACGCACCTGGAACTACAGCTTCCATTTGAAGTTGATTTTAAACCCAAACTACAGGAACCGGTAGCAGGACTTTAAATTGAAGAATATTTCACTCAATCGGAAGCATTTTTCTCAAATAAGAGAGAGAATAAATAACACTTTCTCTCAAACTCCATTTGAGATACATCGCATTTGCCAAGGGAGTAGCATTTTCAGCCGAGCTAGTTCACAAAATAGTCAAATAACTGCATATACAGGTATTATCTTAGATAACTTACACGTATAA
>JADGFG010000251.1 GCA_016743995.1 Kangiellaceae bacterium
AAGAACGCAAAAAAGCACTTTTACGTTGGCACTGGGCATCGCTAATGAATCCTGGTTTTGAGTTTGGGTAGCTAAGAACGCCTGCCTGTTAATGGACCTTCTGCCTTTGTTAACTGACTGCACTAACAAATATTTTATATCACTAAAAAACGAACACCATCAAAGTCTACCCTGCCGAGCGCCTGAAACGGAACAGGCGCTTATAAACCGGTTAATCGCTGGTATCTGTTAGCTGGCTTTTGCCTGTTGCAGGCTAAATAAGTCGCTATTGGCAATCCGCTTTATATCCTTCGCAACCTGTTCGGGTTCAGTTGAACTCAGCCAGAAGTAAGCCGGTGCAGTAAAGCCGGCAATGGCAGGACCAACCTGGTCTCCGGGTTTTACCTTTATGGTTAAGCTATCCAGTGTATTCAGTTTTTTAGCAAGCGTTTCAAAATAAAGCTCATTAGCAATTCCTGCTTTTTCTGGAAAAGGCGTAACAATTGCGGCATGTCGTAAAGCTTTAAAGTTAACCGGAGGAGGGTTACCTTCCAGGCAGTCCAGGAACATTTCCATTAATTCGATTCCGTAGGAAAGCTTAAGTATTTCAGCGCGATTGCCACCAGGGCGTGCTGCAATTTCAATAAGCTGAGGCCCTGTCTCTGTGTCTATCAGTTCAACATGGGCGATACAGGTTTTTAAGTTTAATGCCTTACAGCCAGCTATCGCCATATCCAGAATAGCATTTTCTTTCTCGGTTGAGAGCTGGCTTGGGGACAAGCGAGCAAAATGATGAAAGTCGGCAACGCCGATTTCAATACCGACTAAAACATCTACAACCGGAGTGGTATAAACATTCCCCTGCTGATCAATAATGCAATCGACAGAATGATTCGTACCCTGCATAAATTCTTCAACCTGCAGGTGGGTTGTTTCTGACTGACTGGTGAATGTTTCTGCTTTGAGGTCAGCGGATTTGTTACGGTCCATCTGGTTGAGAGCATCGATTTTTTTAGCGGCATCACGATAAGAAGAGACTAATTCAGCCTGGGAATGGTTTACCGATACAAATTTGCTGGCATGTAAATTGGTTGGTTTTAAAACCAGCGGCCATGAACTTTTATCGGCAAAGGCTAGTAGCTCTTTTTCGCTACTGAGTTGAGCGAAGGCAGAGGTTGAATGAGTCCCTATTTGCTCTCTGAAAACGGCTTTCATCCGGGTTTTATCCCGTGCGTTGGTTGCATCTTCTGGTGAAGTCGATTCAATATCAGATGCATGAGCAAACTGAGCAAATTGCGGAACTGTATCTTCTCGAACATTAATATGATGTTGAATATGATACTTATCACTGATTGTCTGATAGGCTTTCAGCAGTGGCTCAAGTTCCATTTCATGTTCAAAATCAATGATAAACTCAAAATCATCCTGAGCTGGACGAGGCAGGTAATGATTTTTTCGGTAAAACAAACCCAGCTTGTAACCTGCCTTTTGAAAAGCGGCGTATTCCTGGGGACGTACGTTGCCAAAAAACAGGACGAGACTGACGCTTTCGTTTTTATTTTCAAGCTGGTTCTTTTGTTCTTCTAGTGCTTTTTCTATGGTCTGCATAATAGCTTGCTCTGATATTGTTAAATGGATTTTAAATAATCAATATGACTTTGTTTTCCCAAAGCCCCGGCTCTGTTTTTCTGAACCAGTGAGACGGTTTGCTCAAAGTCGACTCCCATTTCAAGCATTAAACGTGCGCAGATCAAGCCTGTTCTGCCTTTACCCCCTCGACAATGAACCATCAGTTTGCCACCCTTTTTAAGGATCCCATGCATCTCCTCTCGTTGTTGTTCCCAGCGCTCAGCAAATTTCTGACCGGGGATACCTCCATCTTCGAAAGGCTGATGAAACCATGTCATTCCTTGAGCCGTGACTTGTTCACCGAGGTCTTCAATCTGGTACTTTGTCATTTCGTCATTATTCACCAGGGACACGACTGCATCGGCTCCCCAGGCTTTAATCGCTTTAATGTTGTTTTCCACATTATCAGCCTGATTGCCCTGGGCATCTGGTTTTCCCGGGCAAAATGTCATTCCTAAGGTTGCTCTGCTGGGTGGAATGCAAATTTCAGCTAATACCACTTTATTGTTGTTCTCATTCATTGTTATTTTTTCCTTTAAGCTAATTATTATCTACTTCAACACTAGATAACTAGAAATCTAATTGTATTGTATTTATCCTTTCGGTGATGTCAACAGGTATTTGTGTTGAGTTAACATTAATCAGTATTCAAATACTGCTTTATGGAGCGGGTGGCGGTAATATTCTTGTCTGAGAACGCTGTTAACTGATTGATACTCTTGCTGTATCTCGTATTGAGAATCACGGTTGTTTGTATGAATGTGAAGTTTTAACGTTTGTAAATTTTGCGGCCTGCTATAATCTGTTGAGTTTTAATCAATTAAAGTTCTTACTCAGTTGAATAGCCGTTTACCAGTGGTTTGCTGAAAGAATAAACGGTTAAGCATTAATATGAATGGATTAAAAACTCAAAAATATTTACTGGCTCCTCAAAATAAGCAACAAGACATTAAGTCTGTATGGCGTATCATATTAGCCGCATGGGCAGGGATTCTTGTTGTCTTTTACTTTGAACGTACCCTTGCCTTAGTGGTATATGGCTTTAGCTTTAGTGCTGTATTTTTTTTATTGGCATTCCTTTCAAATCGATACCGCAAACCCGATGATGGAAAAGGCTGGTTAAGTATCTATTTATCTGAGAATAAATTAAAAATCAGTGATGGAGAAGGTTTGTTATGCTCAAAAGATCTTTGTGATATTTTGTCCGCTGAAGTAGAAAACAATCAATTCTTTTTTATTAAAGGAAAATCAATCCTGATAAAAAGTCGTGATGGCGACTCGTATCATATGAGTATTCCAGGGGGGCTTTCTGCTGAATATACTGCTGAAGATATTGTTAAGGATATTCAGAAAAAGGCTTTAGCCAGATAACTAAAGCTTTCAGTTGCACACAGCTATGATGCTCAAAACTAGTTCTAGTTTAATACCTTTGTATCTCAGCACTTAATTAATAACCGCTTAATGACATACCTTGATATTAAACGTGCTATTTTTCACACAATTGAAGAATGAATGCTGTTAAATTATGAATATGGAAACTTACTTAAAATCAATATCAAGGGATCTATGAATAGTGACTATCAAAGCCTGACATGGCGACAAATGGCTGAATACCATGAAGAATTGAGAAAAGAGATTTTTGACAGGGTTGAGCAGAAATACAAGCATTTTGGAGTTCAGGCTAGAGAGATAAGCTTTAAAGATACTACAGAAGCTGATAGTTGGAAAAAAATTTGGCAAAAACCAAATAGGAAAGCAAGCTGGAGTTGGTCTGAACTCTATCAGGAGTATCATTCTCGCGGCGGCGCAAGACGCTTTGATATGGCTATTTCTAAAGGGTCATCTCTTATTAGCTTATGTTATGGTATGATGGAACGGAATAGAGTTGTTTTAAAATTACACGCGATTGAGCACGCCCCCCCATAAAAGTAATTCTATAGCTAATAGTGCCCTGAATATTAATCTTTTTGCGGCTGAAATATATGCGAAATTAAACAATTCAAGTGAGATATGGCTTTGCGATCCCGTATCGCCCGCTCATGTCAGGTTCTATAGAAGCAAGGGGTATCTGCCTCATGAAAACTATCAAGGGAAAATTACTCACCTGGTGACGAAAATATGACTGAAAGATTAAGCCGCGAAGAGATTCGCAAAAAAATATTGGATATCGAAAAGGATATGGAAAAAAAAGGACGAAACTACGATGGTCTTGGTGAAGCAATAGCCGAACTAAATAAAGCCAACGGTGATAATCATGGTGGGGTGCTGGCCGCTCCAAAAAATGAAGTTGATTTTCAAAGAATATTAAAAGAAATTCGGGATAATGCAGTTGATGAAGAATGATAGGAAAAAAATACGTTCTGACATTAAAAATAGAGTTGATAAAATTGAAAATATCGCAGCTCTAAACGCTCAACAAAAAACACAAAAAGTTAAAAAATTGCAAGACGAAATAGACAAAGAGATAAATAAGACTAAATAGGCTTTTAAAATCACCAGTCTTGATGTTAGTTATTTATGAATCAAGTTCAAGTGATGAGTCAAGGCAGT
The DNA here is from genome assembly GCA_016743995.1 of Kangiellaceae bacterium. Classification (GTDB taxonomy): domain Bacteria; phylum Pseudomonadota; class Gammaproteobacteria; order Enterobacterales; family Kangiellaceae; genus Aliikangiella. The sequence continues at coordinate 4,159 of JADGFG010000251.1, forward strand.
TTTTGAGGCTTTGAGAGTATTATATAATACCATAAGAGACTATTTTTCTTGGACGTTTGGCAATAGTGCTGGGTGAATATAATGCAAGGTCCAAAGCTACCCATTATATAATGGGGGCACCGAGACAACCAGATGTAACTATAGAAAAAGAGTGAGTTAAGGTTCGTAATCGCCCTCGTGGTATAAGTACTTTTGATAAACCTGATACATTTAAAGGGAAGTGGGAATATTTCAAAATTCCTGCTGGAACAACTCTGCCTGACGGTTTAGCGGTAGTGAAGGATAACTACAACAAAGCTTTTGGTGCTACGTATTATACCATTGCGCCGGATAGAGATATGCCTCTGGCAATTTTCAGGCAAAAACTTGCTGAGCTAATAAACAGTGTTGTTTTGGAGAATGCTAGTGGATATTGATGAAAAGTGGATTCCTACATTGGCTTGTGTAATTAATGACAGCATTAAATATAACGATTCTCTTCGAAACAGCCAGACGGTGAAAGATGTTGAAGATATCGAAGAATGGATGATGTCAATATATCAGTTTAAGGGTTATCTTTCTGAAAAGCTGATGAGCAACCCTGAGCTGAATGAAAAGTGTAAGAAATATTTAGAGGAATGTTAATAAAGCCGGGAAGGGTTGTTAACAATAGAAAATATAAGAGATAACTCTGACTATGAAGGGCTTCATTTTTAGTAGCCTGTTTTCCAAGTACATGTCGACGATACTGAAGGTTTTCCTGTTAAGTTAGAGATTTCTGATAATAAAGTGAAGCTAGTGTATTATACGGTTGCCAAGAATAGCACCAATTTAGAATCGATAACAAAGGGAATAAATTAACTTTTTACACTCAAGGTTATGAATAAAATGAAATCCTTCATGTTAATAATGATGTTATTTTTTTCAGTGCGTGTTGTCGCTGAGAATGTTCCAGAGCTTTCAGCCATTAATGTTAATGACCTAGATAGTTCGATTTCCTCTCTCTCACTAGAACAGTGGTTATCGTCAGTATCAGGCGATGATTGGCTAATTTCTAGGACCAGAGAGTTAACAGGCTGTGGAGCAAATTTCAGGGGATCCCAAACAAGTAGATTATCCATTATGTATAGAAATAAGCCTTAAAAATGACAAGCAAACGAATTACTTATTTGTTCGGGTTGGCACTTCTAAGAAAGGGATTTTTGGAAAGCCAAAGTTTTATGGGTAAGCGTCTGTGGAAAGACACCTATCCTTTAATCGTTGTTTCCAATTCAACATTCCAAGGCATCAGGTAATCTAAGTTTTCAGGTTTCTTCGGCAACT
>JADGFG010000252.1 GCA_016743995.1 Kangiellaceae bacterium
GGGCTTTTTGCTTTAATTCAGATGGAATTTGACTTAACGGTACTGGCTGCTATTCTGGCGGTTATCGGTTACTCGCTGAATGATACGATAGTGGTATTTGATCGTATTCGTGAGAACTTTCTGAAATTGAGAAAACAGGATTCATCAGCAATTGTTAATTCATCGCTTAATCAGACACTATCTCGTACTATCATGACTTCACTGACAACGATGTTGGTATTATTAGCACTTTTCTTCCTGGGTGGAGCGACTATTCATGGTTTTGCGACGGCTCTAATTGCGGGTGTGTTAGTTGGAACTTATTCCTCTATTTACGTAGCCAGTAATTGTGCACTAGCATTAGGAATTACCAAAGAAGACCTGATGCCACCTGAAGTTGAAAAAGAAGGAGCTGATCAGGACGCTCTGATGTAGCTTAACTCTAATTCTTTCAGATTCTTTTTGTGCTAATGAGCATAAAACAAGCTGTTTTTTACAAAACTTCCGTAATATTACGGGAGTTTTACTTTATTTAAGCATATAATTACCCATTCAGTTAATTTTCTCTTTTTTAATTCAGAGTCAGATACCAGCTATTCGTAAATTTTTTGAGTTATTCATGGCGTTTTTTGAGAACGATCAATTGAAAACTGCTCATTTGAGGTCTGCTTGTAATAGGCCATTTATTTAAAATAGCTTAGCATGACAAAAATTGAATCGTTAATATTAAATAATCAGTGTAAAATCTAATATCCTCAGGAATAATTCATGTCTCAACCGGTAGATTCAACTTCTAACGAAGCGGTTAGTTTTAAAGATCTTTCATTACCAGATAGTCTCATTAAAGTCATTACAGAGATTGGTTATGAAAGACCCTCTCCAATTCAGGAGAAAAGTATCCCAGTACTCCAACGAGGAGTTGACATAATAGGTCAGGCTCAAACAGGTACTGGTAAAACGGCTGCTTTTGCGTTGCCATTATTGGCAAAAATTGATTTATCAAACAGGTCTCCTCAGGCACTTGTTCTGGCGCCAACACGTGAGCTTGCCATTCAGGTGGCTGAAGCGTTTAAAACTTATTCTAAATATTTACCAGGTTTTCAGGTACTACCGGTTTACGGTGGTCAGTCGATGTCACAACAACTCCGTCAACTTAGTCGTGGGGCACATGTTATCGTAGGTACTCCGGGCAGAGTCATGGACCACATGCGAAGAGGGAAGTTAAAATGGGATAATATGCATACGTTGGTATTGGATGAAGCTGATGAAATGTTGCGTATGGGGTTTCTCGAAGATGTTGAGTGGGTTCTGGAGCAAACGCCTGAAGACAGGCAAATAGCCTTGTTTTCTGCGACCATGCCTAAAGAAATTCGCCGGGTAGCAGAGCGTTTTTTAAATAAACCTGAAGAAATCAAGATTAAAACTAAAACGGCTACTGCTTCTACCATTACTCAGCAGTATCTGACAGTTACACATCATCACAAGCTGGACGCGCTGACACGAATCCTGGAAGTTGAAGAAACCGACGCAATTATTATATTTGTTCGAACTAAAACAGCAACGGTAGAACTTGCAGACAGACTTAGTGCAAGAGGTTATGCGAGTGCTGCAATTAATGGTGATATTCAGCAGTCTTTAAGAGAGCAGACGATTGATAAGTTAAAGCGTGGAAAACTTGATATTCTTATCGCCACTGATGTTGCTGCCAGAGGCCTGGATGTACAGAGAATTTCTCATGTCATTAACTACGATATATCACAGGATGTAGAATCTTATGTTCATCGTATCGGTCGTACGGGTCGTGCAGGCAGAGAAGGGACAGCCATATTATTTGTCACGCCGCGTGAGAAAAGAATGCTTTCGTTAATTGAGCGTACGACAGGAAAGAAGATCAATCGAATTGGTTTGCCTTCGACTGATTCGATTAACGACCAGCGAATTGAAAAGTTTAAGTTGAGTTTAACCGAGAAAATTGACTCAAGTGATTTACAGCCATTTTTGAAAATACTGGAAGCTTATCAGTATGAAACTAACCGGGATGGACTCAGTATTGCCGCTGCGTTGGCGAGTCTGGCTTACGAAAAATCTCCTTTGTTACTGAGTGATTTACCTCCCGCACGCGAAGAGCGTCGACCACGAAAAGAGCAGTCTGAGCGTTCCGGTCGAGAGAGAAAACCAAGACGAAATTCCCAATCAACAGAATCACGTTCAGGTAAAGATTTTTCCAGGCAGGCAGAAGTACTGGGTGAATATCCAGATGTCGCCATGGAACGATACACCATGATGGTTGGTTTTCATGATGGAATTAAACCTGGAAATATTGTTGGCGCTATTGCTAATGAAATTGAAATTGAAAGTAAATATATTGGGCATATAAAAATTTATGATGACTTTACTGTTGTCGACTTGCCGGGTAATTTACCTCAATCTTCTCTGGCACATTTGAAAAAAGTACGCGTCTGTGGAAAGCCGATGAACCTTACTAGTGCAGAGGATTTTGAGTTTGGAAAACTGGCTAAGAGAAAAGGTGATGACCATTCAAACAAAAAGCCGGGGCGTCGTTCTTCCAGGAAAAAAAGTAAAGGCTCTTAACAAGATAATGTCGTTATCTGTATTAGCTTAACGAATTTTTAAGTTTTGAATAAGAGGGAAACAGGATGTTTCCCTCTGCTATTTTCAATTTGATAATTACCAGATTTTAACTCTCTCCTCAGGCTTACGATACATTTTATCTCCCAGTTTGACATTAAATGCTTTCATAAACTCTGGCATATTCATGAGAGGCCCATTTCCTCTGTAAGGTGCTGGTGAGTGAGGGTCTGTTGCTAGTCGCTGCAATAAAGCCTCATCTCTGTATTTAAAAGCCCACACCTGTGCCCAGCCCATAAAAAATCGCTGTTCTCCGGTCAGTTGATCAATAACAGGTGCATCTTTATCTTTCAGAGAGAGCATGTAGGCTTTGTGCGCAATAGTCAGCCCGCCCAGATCTCCGATATTTTCACCCAGGGTGAGTTCTCCCTGAATATGCTCACCCGGCAGTGGTTCAAAAGCACTAAATTGCCTGGCCAGTTTACCGGTTCGTAATTTAAATTCTTTAAAGTCTTTTTCTGTCCACCAGCTTCTAAGAACACCATCGCCGTCAGATTTTGCGCCCTGATCATCGAATCCATGCCCCATTTCATGGCCAATTACTGCGCCAATGCCACCGTAATTAACTGCGTCGTCAGCAGTCATTGAAAAGAAGGGAGGTTGCAAGATGGCTGCTGGAAAAACAATTTCATTCATAACCGGGTTATAATAGGCATTCACGGTTTGTGGGGACATAAACCATTCTGATTTATCAATAGGCTTGCCTAATTTTCCAATTTCTCGGTTGTGGATAAAAAGAGCAGCACGTTGATAATTACCATATAAATCATCAGCTTTTATTTCCAGCTGGCCATAATCTTTCCATTTATCTGGATAACCAATTTTAGGGGTAAACTTGGCTAGTTTTTCAAGTGCCTGTTTTTTTGTATTTTCTCCCATCCAGTCCAGCTCTGCTATAGCCTCATGGTAGGCATTTCGTAAATTTTCAACTAATTCAACCATTCTGGCCTTTGCTTCTGGTTTAAAGTGTTTTTTTACATAGATTTTTCCAACAACTTCACCCAGCAAGTGATTAACAGAGCTAACTGCGCGTTTCCAGCGTTCTTCTTGTTCTGGTGTTCCATTCAACACCGTTTGATAAAAATGGAAGCTTTCTTTTTCAATTTCGGAGTTCAGCCTGCTGGCTGATGAGTTAAGCAGTGTCCATTTAAAGTAGGTTTTCCATTCATTAACGGGGGTGTCCTTAAACAACTTAGTGAATTTCTCCATATAGCTGGGTTGTCGAACAATAATTTCTTTTTCGTTATCAATGCCTGCCTGTGATAAATAGGCTCCCCAGCTAAAAGTGTTTAAGAGCTCTGGTAATTTATCGCTTGAATATTTGTTATAGGTCAAATCTCTGTTTCTATCGTCTTTTCTATTCCAGTGAATATTAGCAATAGCGGTTTCGAGAGACATGATTTTCTCTGCATTTAATTCGGGTTTATCAAATTTTGCGAGAGCAAACATGTTGCTGATATGTTTTATATATTGTTCTCGTAGCTTAATGGATTTATCATCGGTTTTAATATAGTACTCTCTGTCGGGCAAACCCAGGCCTGACTGACTGATGTAGATTACATAGCGTGTTGGGTTTTTAGAGTCATTATTAATATAAAAGCCAAATGGTGCATCACTACCGATTATCTGAGAGTGAGCAAAGTAGTTAGAAACATCTTTGTGGTCTTTTATTTTCTCTATAGTTAGTAATTCTGTTTTTAACGGAGAAATGCCTAGTTTATTGAGTTTTTCGGTATTCATAAAGCTACGATATAAGTCTCCCACCTTTTGTGCATCAGAGCCTTTTATAACATCCTTAATCTGAGCCGTTTCTTCAATGATTGCTTTTACGTCTTTACGAGACTTATCCCGTAATATAGTAAAAGAACCGTATGAAGATTTGTCAGCGGGAATATTGGTATTTTTTAACCAGGTACCATTAACATATTGATAAAAATCATCCTGTGGGCGCACCTCCGGGTCCATGTTTTTAGTTTCAATTCCAGATTTTAACGTTGAATGAGAGGGCGTAGTATTTGTTTTTAGCATTTCAGAGCCACTATCTTTTAAACCAGCTCCCCGCTGGCTGCATGAGGCTACAAGTGTAAGGCAAATTGCGCTTACAAGTAGTTGTTTGTTCATTAGTATTTCCTTTGGCTTGTTGTATTAATATTATTTCACCAGGCTAATACATATTCGCGTTATTCAAATGATGTCGTGCTATTTAAATTATTCCGCGTTATTTAAATTATGTTTAGCAGTACGTCATTATCAAATCATAATTATTGAATGTTAAGCAAGGATAAAATAATCAATTTGGTTACTATTTGTTATTACATTGTGTACAAAAAATTACGCGGTTAAATAATAGTCATTCTTGATTGCGAATCTTTTTAGTTAAAATCACAAAATCTTACTGTAGATAATGTGGGTAATATTACCTTTTCTCTAATTATTTTTTATTTATTTTGAGTGATTTTTTCAGGTTTAATCTGTTTTAATTTTAAGCATAATTTTACAAAATTAAACCGATTAACTTATAGCGTTACATTTTTGTAGATGGTGCATTTTTTTGCGACCTGGTTCTCATATTTGTTTAAAACCAGTCTCGAATTTAATGATTTTGCAAACAGAGCATATGGATAATAAATTTAATTAAAACAATGAGTTCTGCTTCATTTATTGAAAATAAAAGGGGTTGATAGTGGTAATTGAACGATAGAGAAACTAAGGAAAGGTTATTCTCTATTAATTGGTTGCCATTTTTTTATTATCAGAATCTCAGTATTTTGTATCGTGCAAAAAAATAATTGCCGCCATAAGAAATAGCGCGTTATATTAACTG
>JADGFG010000253.1 GCA_016743995.1 Kangiellaceae bacterium
CTTTAATATTTATCCCTTTAAAATTTAAGTGAAGTAGAAACAAGATTGTCATTTTTGTCAGGTGTTTAAGCGGAGCGCTTAATATTCCCACCAACAAGTTGCCCACCATTCAATAAACTCTTCCAGATCAATATGTCCATCATTGTTTTCATCAACAATTGAAAATCCATCTTCTCCCTGAGCAGAGGTCGTTTTAGGAGATAACACCTGTAGGAGTTTGGTGAATTCTTCTACATCAATTCTTCCATTATTGTCTCTATCAAAAAAATTGAAATTCTCTCTGAGATCGGAGAGTTGCTTTTCTGGTATTTTTCGTTTTTCCATCAGTATGGCCTGTGATTAAATGGTATGGGTAGCATTATTTAGCATTTTAACTAGCGTAAAAAAATTTAAGAGTTAGAGGCCTTATTCCAGGGTAAATTCTTCAATACGGTATTCGACCTGTCTGTCTTTCAAATAATTGAGTATAAATTGATAGGCATCTGCATTTGCTCCAAGGGTTTCTGGCGGACAAATACCGGCTTTCATTTTGTTTTGTAAAACAAAATTTGCAACGGCAGTGGCGGTGTATCCAGTCGTTCTTGCCATTGATGTTGTTTTTGTTCTTTCACAACCTTTATCCAGCAATCGATAAATATATCGTCGCTTCTTACTATTTTTTTCGCCTTCTATCGTAATTTTAACAACGGTAAATTCTTCATCAGAATTTCTCAATTGCCAGTTTGCCTCTAATATTCTGGCGGTAACATCGATTGGACGAAACGCGATTCCGTCAATTTCCAGAGTGTCTTTTGAGAAAAAACCAGATTTGAGTAGTACTTTAATATATTCAGCATGTCCGGGATAGCGTAATGTTTTTTCCTTCATATAAGGAATATGATCCATCGTGCTAATTAATGTTCTAAGTCCGTCGGTATTGAAAGCTTCCAATGTGCCTATTCGCCTGATATCCATCAGTTCGCAATCAGATAGCGGCTCCCTGGTGACAAGCTCACCATTTTCAACGTAACGGGCGGGTCTGGTATATTCTTCGAGCACGTCAATGGGAGAAAAAGGGGCTTTATAATTAAATGGCCATTCTCGTTTTACCGGTAGTCCACCGACGAGACACTCAAAGCTGTTAATTTCAAGCTGAGTGTCAAGCTGACCCAGAATGATATTACCCATGCCTGGAGAAACGCCACAATCAACTACCGCAAACACATCATGTTTTTTTGCCAGGTAATCCAGGTCAAAGCATTTTTCTGGAAAAAAAGAAATATCAATGACATTTTTCCCCGCCATGAGAATTTTTTTTAATGTTTCAAAGCCCATGAATCCGGGAACGGCAGAAATGACCAGATCGTAAGGGGATAGCAGTTCTGTATAATCAGAACTATCGACCAGGTCATGTAAAATAGTATTAACATCTGGTGCATTTTTAGATAAACGAGCCAATACATTTTTGTTCTTGTCAATCGCGGTAACCTGATGCTTATCAGCCAGATCGATTGCCATCGCATTGCCTATCATGCCCGCACCTAAAACAACGATATTAGACATTCATTAACTCTCCGCTAAACCAATTTTAATTTACAACTAATATTAATAATTAATATTAGTAATTTTTCTTGAGTAATCTGAAAATTTATCTTTTCAGATTACCATAATTCATACTTATAAAAACTTCACTATTTTCAAACTTTTCAAGGCGCCAGAGGATCTTGCATTGCGGCTGTTTTTGCTAGTTTTACAGGCCGAATAATAACTAATAATCCCATTAAAGGGTGATCAAAATAATGCAGTTCACCACTCCTGACGCGGCGAGATTGTTTCATAGGGTAATTAAATAATCTTTCGATATACATTTTTTCAGACTCACTATCCAGAAAGTCGTCATTAATTTCCCATGAAAATTGTGAACCTGCATTACGCTTGTCGGTAGAATCTACATTTTGCGCTTTTAAATCAGGCGTATTTTCTGTAAGCAATTGCGCATTTTTATTGACACTGCCATTTAATGAGTTTTGCTTTGTTGATTTATTATTCATTAAAGTCAAATCGACAACATCAATTTCCTCTTTACCAGGTTCTCGTAAATATAAGTTTGTACGAATATGTAAATATCGATTCAGGTAGACTAGTATTTCGCCGTCTAGCTCCGGGACCCACGATGGGGCTTCTTGCACTGGCGATAATTTTAAACTGCGCGAAGGCTTATTTTCTATTGATGCCTCTACATCTGATGAAGTTTCCTGAGAAGGCAGGTCATTTAATCTGGCACCATTATACTGATATTGTTCGGCGTGGTCTTTTCCACCTGCGATACGGACATATTTTGCTCTTTTTGAATTAACTACCGGTTGCTGCCAACCATAATGTGCAAGCACCTGATAATCAGGGTGCCGTTGTAAACTTTTCACTTCACTTTTAAGTTGTAATTGCGCTTTATTTAAAAGGGTTGGTAAATTTTGCCCTGTTGGTCTGCTGGTAACAGGCCTGTTTTTGTCTGATTTATTCTGGCTATTAAGTGCTGTTTTTACTGGCGGAATAAAGTCAATGATTTTGTCATGTGTTTTGAATTCAATGTCTTTTCTCCAGGATTCGTTAGAGCGATTCTTGCCATTTTTAGTCTTGTAAACGACTAGTTCAATTTCAAACCAGCGAGCATCTGCATCTGAGGGCCTGGTTTTTGTCGGTTCTGCTGCATGTGCACCCGTGTTTAACAGGATGAATAGTCCTGCAACAAGCTGTTTACCAGAGGTATGTTTTATCATTGTGGACAAGGCCCGTGTTAATATTGATAGCTTATTCATAGTTTTCGCTTTTATAATTGATAGCTCGTCATTGATTCTATGGATACTTTGAGTTATCAGGGCTCATTTAAGTTTGTCAGATTAAGTCTGTTATTTTATCAGCTTCCGCTTTATCAAATATACTATTGGTTACGATTCTTTACTTTTCTAGCATATTAACCCTGGCTGGTCAGTGTTTCAATTAAAGAATCAATCTGCTGCTTACGCTGCTCAAGGTTTTCGTTTGGGCTACTAACTTTGAGGATAGTTCCTTTAACCAATTGATATTTCGAAGGATTTGTTTGAATCAGGCTTATTAGTTTCTCAGTATTAATATCTGGAGATTCACAAAACTCCAGCGTTATGTTTTGCATATTGGCGTCTAATTTGGATATACCCAGTCTGGAAGCCCTTATTTTTAATTCAGTAGCGCTAAATAGCGAGTTAGTGGCATCAGGCAATAAGCCAAAGCGATCGATGAGCTCTATTTTTAACTGCCTCAAATCTGTCTTATTTTTTGCATTAGCAATACGCTTGTAAAGCGATAAGCGTATTCCTACATCAGGAATATAGCTTTCGGGTAACAGACTGGATTCACCCAGGTTAATTTCGGTTTGTTCTTCCCGGGTTGATTTAAGTGATAATTCACTGCCGCTTTTTAGTGCGCTGACGGCCTTGTCTAATAACTCCATATACATGCTAAAACCAATTGTTTGCATATGACCACTTTGTTCATCTCCAAGCAGCTCTCCTGCGCCTCGAATTTCCAGATCGTGAGTGGCGAGAATAAATCCAGCGCCGAGATCTTCAAGTTGCTCAATAGCATCTAACCGTTTTTTTGAATCCTTGCTAATTGTTTTAGGATTGGGTGTGAGCAAATAGGCATAGGCCTGGTGGTGAGAGCGTCCAACGCGTCCTCTTAACTGGTGAAGTTGAGCCAGCCCCAGTTTGTCGGCTCTGTTCATAATAATGGTGTTAGCTGTTGGTATATCGATTCCAGTTTCAATAATCGTTGTGCAAACCAATACATGATGCTGCTGATGATAAAACTGTTTCATGACATTTTCGAGGTCACGCTCCCTCATCTGGCCATGAGCAATAGCTACCCTTACGTCAGGTAATAATTCCTGTATATCTCGCGCCATCTTTTCAATGCTATCAACCGCATTATGTAAAAAATAAACCTGTCCACCACGCCTTATTTCTCGTTGAATAGATTCTTTAATTAATGGGTCGTTATATTGTCTGACAAAGGTTTTAATGGCCAGGCGTTTGGCAGGTGGAGTCGCTATGATTGATAAGTCACGCATTCCAGACATTGACATATTGAGTGTTCTTGGAATCGGTGTTGCTGTTAGAGTCAATATGTCTACTTTTTCACGATAAGATTTCAGTATTTCTTTTTGCCGAACGCCAAAGCGATGCTCTTCATCAATTAACAATAAGCCAAGATTTTTGAACTTTGGCTGGCCTGTTAAAAGGCGGTGAGTACCGATGACTATATCAACATGTCCCGATTCCAGTTGTTCCAATAAGGTATTTTGTTCTTTCTTCGTTTGAAAGCGGGAGAGAACACCAACATTAACTGGCCATTGGGAAAAGCGATCCTGAAAGGAGTTAAAATGTTGTTGCGCCAGTAAAGTGGTTGGGACAAGCATGGCAACTTGCATGCCGCTCTGAATGGCAATGTAAGCGGCGCGCATGGCAACTTCTGTTTTACCAAAACCAACATCACCACAGATTAATCGGTCCATTGGAGTTGTTGCTTTCATGTCTTTAATAACAGCTTCAATGGCATTTTGTTGATCAGGCGTTGCTTCAAACTCAAATTCGGAGGCGAACTTTTCGTAATCAGGCTGATCAAGTTTATGCTGGATACCTTTTTCAGCGGCTCTACGGGCGTAAAGGTCCAGGAGCTCGGCAGCTGTATCACGAGCTTTTTCAATCGCTCTGGTTTTAGCCTTACTCCAGGTTTCACTACCGAGTTTATGCCAGGGAGCGGTTTCAGGATTGCTGCCAGAGTATCGGTGAATTAATTGAAGTGATTGTACCGGAACATATAATTTATCTCCGCCAGAATACTCCAGAGTTAGAAACTCGTTAACCATACCACCAGCATCAATGGTTTGTAGTCCCAGGTATCGACCTACGCCCTGATCGACATGAACAACCGGATCGCCAGGTTTTAGTTCGGCCAGACTATGTATTAACTGATCGGCAGAGATCCCTTTATCCAGTTGTCTTCTGGACTGGAGCACCTGGCTTCCAAAAAGGTTACTTTCACAAACAATAAGAGTTTGCTGCATAACAAACCCTTTTAATAGTGGAGACACTGTCAGACAAATTTTATCAGTTGAATTTAAAAATTCTTGCCAGTTCTTTATCAGAGTTGGATAGAGTGAATTTTTATTTAATAATTCTTTAATTACTTCCTGGCGACCTGGCGATTCGGCACAAATTAATGTCCGATCAAATTGCGCTGCCGTTTGTTGTAGATTCTTGAGTGGTATTGTTGCTTTGTGTTCGATAATTACGTTTGGGCAAATTTTGCCCGGTAAGGTTGTGCTCTGTTTTTTTGTTGAGCTTGAATCAGCGAGGAAAATAAGTTCGGCATGTTGTTTAAACTTGGAAAATAATTCGCTTTCATTCATAAATAGGCTACCAGG
>JADGFG010000023.1 GCA_016743995.1 Kangiellaceae bacterium
GGATAGTATATAATGCCTCAAGACATTAAACCTGAAATAAACCGCCTGAACAATAAAATTAGACTGAATGACCCTCGATAAAAGGTAATTCAGGAGAAAACAACAGGTATTAAATTTTAATCAAGACAGAGTAAATTCATTGGCAAAACGAGATAAACTGACCCAACGCCAGAAAAGACAGGTTGCCCGACAGCGAAAACAACGCCTGGAAAGTGATAACCTGCTTCAATCAGACACATTGTCCTCAGCACTAACAGGCCTTCTGGTCAGTCGTTATGGAGAACAGGCTGATGTGATCAATCTCGCTAGCAATGAAAAGCACCGCTGCTACCTGCGACAAAACCTCGGCAGCCCTATTACCGGGGATAATGTTCAGTTCAGACTGGCAAATGATGGAAAAGGTATTGTTGAAGCAATTTTACCAAGAACAAGCTTGCTGCAAAGGCCAGCACAACACCAGGGGATCAAACCCGTAGTCGCTAATATTGATCATATATTTATTGTTGTCGCCCCTATTCCAGATTTTTCATCGATTCTGCTGGACCGATACCTGATAGCCATTCACGATGCAAACATACCCACTACAATTGTCGCCAATAAATGGGAACTGACAAAAGAAGTTGAGCAGCAAGAAATAAAACAACAGCTCGATATTTATCAACAACTGGGCTACCCGGTTATACTTCTGAGCACAAAAAATGGACTGGGGCTTGATGTTCTGAAAGCTTCAGCAAAAAATAAAAAAAGTATTCTGGTCGGGCAGTCAGGTGTAGGTAAATCTTCTATTATTAACCAACTTTTTCCTGAGCAAGTTAGTCAGGTCAATATTGTTTCCGAAAACTCTCGGCTCGGCCAACATACAACAACCGCTTCGTCACTCTTTCAGTTTGACAATAACGAAGGGTTTATTATCGATTCTCCCGGAATTAGAGAGTTTGGCTTATGGCATTTAAATAATCAAAAAATTGCGACAGGCTATACTGAATTCGAACAATATATAGGAACCTGTAAATTCAGAGATTGTAAACATATGAATGAGCCTGGCTGCGAGATTATCAAAGCCGTCAAATCAGGAAAAATAAATCATAACCGATGGAAAAATTACTGTAAAATAATCACATCGCCTTCGCCATAACAAACGAATGAACAAAGCTTTCTATTTTTTTCTCCGGTAAAGGCCGAGCGAACAAGTACCCTTGTGCAACCTCGTAATGCATTTTTCGAATGACATCTAACTGCTTTTCAGTTTCAACCCCTTCAGCGACAATTTGAATATTCAAATTTTTTGCCAGTTGCCCAATCGACTCAACAATAGCTTCATTGTGCCGAGAGCCATCTAGTGCACTAATAAAGGTTCGATCAAGCTTGATAACATCAAATGGAAACTTATGCAGATAACTCAGCGAGGAATATCCAGTACCAAAGTCATCCAGATAAACTTTAATTCCCATGGCCTTCAGCTCTCGAACAAACATTAATGCAGCTTTATAATCTTCAATTAAAATACTTTCTGTAATTTCCACATTCAGATAACAAGGCTCAATACTGTATTTTAACAATTGCTTCCGAATGTATTCATCCAGTGTTCTTGCTAATATTTGAACAGAAGACACATTAACATTAATATACAAAGACGCCAGAGCTGGTACTGTTTTAAACTGCTGCAATCTCTCACAGGCCATTCGGATGACTTCTTCACCAATATCAAGAATGAGTCCTGTTTCTTCTGCCACTGGAATAAATTCAACTGGATTAATAACGCCAGATTCAGGGTGTCGCCATCTGAGCAAAGCTTCAAAACCTTCAATCTTTTCCTTAACAAAGTTAATCACCGGTTGATAATCCAGATAAAGCTGACCCGCAGACACGGCGTCTCTTAACCCACGCTCCATTTTCATCCGGTTTGTTACCATGCTCTTTATGGTAGAATCAAAAAAACAGTACTGATTTTTGCCTTGTTGTTTTGCCTGATACATTGCCGAATCGGCGTCACTCATAATTTCTTCGGCAGATTCTTCCATGGAGTTAGCAAACCTGACACCGATACTGGCACTGGCTATTAATGAATTGCTCTCAATTTCGATTGGTTTTTTTAAAGACGCCAGAATTCTTGCACATAAACCAAGCGCCATTCTTTCATCAGGAATATAAGGCATAAGAACACAAAACTCATCACCACCAAGACGAGCGACCAGGTCATTAACTCGTAAACACTGACTTAAGCGTTTACCGACTTCAATTAAGAATAAATCTCCAATATGATGACCCAGGCTGTCATTAATGATCTTAAAACGATCCATATCAAGAAATAAAAGTGCAAAAGAAGTTTTATGCTCATTAAAGCCTTCACTAAGAATATATTTTAAAGTATCTAGTAAATGTACCCGGTTTGGCAGCCCCGTTAACGAATCATGTAAAGCATCATATTCCAGTTTTTTTTCAATTAATCTTCTACGCTCAATCGTTCTTTCTAGTTCACTAGTTCTTTCCCTGACCCTTCGTTCAAGCTGTTCATGTGCTAACACGATAGAATGCATATCTCTTTTGCGTAAGGCTGCAATTGATACCTGATGGGCAACAGTTAATAGTACTCGCTGATTATCAAAACAATAAGCGATGTCATCCTCATAACTCTGAATAGCCAACACGCCAAACACACTATTTCCGTCTTTCAACGGCACACCTAACCAACTAACGGTTTCTTTCATGCATTCCAGTCCACGAACATCAGAACGCTGCTTTGTTTGAGTGTCGTTACCAGGCGTTGTTTCTTCAGGACTAGCAGGCTGAACATCCCCACAATTGGAACAACGGTTATGTAAGTACGCACAGCCACTATTAATTACTTTTTCGGTCAGACATTTCGTTCCTTGTTTAAACTGTATCATTCTTGATTCTGGAATTTCACAGTAAGGGTCGACAAAACAGGGAAATTCAAGGCACAATCCATCTTGACTGAGTAACGCAACATATCCATTTTCTACAGGCATTAACTGGCTGACGATCGGAAAAATCTGACAATAAAAGTCTTCTGCACTTTCAGCGGTGCTGACCAGTTCGGTAATTTGAAAGAGAGCCGACTGAATTCTCTCACTTTTTTTTCGCTCTTCCACTTCAATCAGTAAAGCCGCATTCATTCTATTCAAATCTTGCGTTCTTTCTTCAACTCTTTTCTCTAATGCAACATTTTCCTCAATCAATAACGTTTCCGATTGTTTGCTTTTAATGACCAATGCAATTTGTAACGCGATAAACTGAAGAACACTGATATCTTTTTCAGTATAAAAAATATCTTGCTGGTAACTCTGAATAACAATTCCACCAAAAATGTCATCATTATGTTTTAACGGGGCCCCTAACCAGTTAAAGGGATGGTGAGCAATATCATCGACAACATTACTGTTAAGCAAATCAGTAATATCGGTACTGGATAAGTGTTGAATATTCCCGGAAGCTAACATATATCCGGTTAACGTTCTTCGCAGCTTTACCTCAGGTAATTGACGTAACGGCTGAACAACTCCCTGCTCTTCATACTCATCAGCAATATAGATGAACTCTATATAAGCACCTCCCTGACGATAAAGTACAATAAAAAAATTTTCCGCATACATCAGCTGCTTAACGATCTGATGCAACTGACCGGCATAACGCTCCATTGATGAGCTTTTAGCTGCACATTCGGTAATTTGAAAAAGTGCTGATTCAAGCGGGGTTCTCTTGAAGTTAAATTCAGCATTATCAATCACTGACTCAATCACTTTTACTCTCCAGGTTTACTCGATTCCTAACACCTGCTTCTCTATCTGTTCTGCAACACTTCTTTTTAATACAATAATTGCTATCCGCCTGTTGACCGGATTATGAGGTTTGTTTTTGTCAAACAAAATGGAAGACGCAAACCCTTCAATTCGCGCAACTTGCGTTTCTTTAATACCGCCGAGTGAAAGCTCCCTGCGGGCCGAATTAGCTCGGTCAGCGGAAAGCTCCCAGTTACCATAATTATCTCGTTCCAGGTAAGGCGTTGCATCAGTATGACCAGTAATACTTAATTTATTAGGTACAGTCTTAAGCACGCTAGCCAGTTTTCTCAATATTGTTTTTGAATAATGTTTAGGCTCTGCACTACCGCTATCAAACATAGGACGTTTATCTTTATCAACAATTTGAATACGTAATCCTGCCGGCGTAATATCGATTATTACCTGGTCTTTTAACTGATTGAAAGCCTGATTATTTTCTACCATTGATTCAAGAGTGTCTTTTAGCGCTTTTAATCTGGCTGCTTCCTGTTCTTCTGCCAGCTTTTGAATCTCATCTTCCGAAAGCTCTTTTTCCTCTTCGTCAACCTCTGGCTTTATCGCTTCCATCTCAATAACCGCAGTATTTGCTCCGCCATCTCCAATAACCGATGGTGAGGCACCCGTTTTGTCCATCATTCCCTGAGGATCATTAAAATAGCCAGAAATTGCCTGTTTCTCTTCTTCAGAGGTACTACCGATCAACCATAAAAGCAAAAAGAAAGCCATCATCGCAGTGGCAAAGTCGGCAAAAGCGACCTTCCAGCTTCCGCCATGGAAATCATGCCCTTTTTTCTTTACCCTTTTAATGATCAGGGGTTTAGATTTTTCAATCTCTTCAGCCATCTGTTTTAAAATCCTGAATTGATAGTCATTAACATCAATCTGACTGGGAGTTACTGACCATGGCAGTCAGATAAAAAAACTCGGTTCTCATTAACGAACACCTTTAACACAGGCTTCCAGTTCATAAAAATCAGGTCGAACATCTGAAAATAAGGTTTTTCGTCCAAACTCAACGGCAATTTGTGGTGGCATCCCATTCACAGTAGCCAGGATGCAGGTTTTCATACATTCGTAAAATTTTGCCTCTTCTACCACCTGGTGCTCCAACGCATTGGCCATTGGTGAAACAAATCCATAAGCCAGTAATATGCCCAGAAAAGTCCCCACCAATGCAGCAGCAACATGCACCCCTATGACTTCTGGAGGCCCTCCAAGTGACTGCATGGTGATAACGATGCCAAGCACTGCAGCAACAATACCAAAACCTGGCAACGCATCCGCAACTTTGGCCAATGCATGAGAAGGGGCCATTTTTTCATGGTGATGAGTTTCCAGCTCTACATCCATCAGGTTTTCCAGTTCATAGGAGGTCATATCGCCAATCACCATCAGTCGAAGATAATCGCAGATAAAATCCAGTGCATGTGAGTTCGATGCAATGAGCGGAAACCGGGTAAAAATATCACTATCCTGGGGATCATCAACGTGACGCTCCACAGCGATTAGCCCTTCTCTGCGAATGACATTAAATATCTGATAGAGCAACGACAAAAGCTCAAGATAAAGTACTTTTGTGTAAATCTGTTTCCCCATCAGTCGAGGTAACTGACGAAGCGTATTAATCGAAACTTTAAGGGGGTTAGCCGTAATAAAAGCCCCTGCTGCTGCTCCGCCAATTATCAATAGTTCAAACGGCTGCCATAAAGCAGCAATTTCTCCGTGTGATAATACGTAACCCCCAAGAACAGCAGATAGTACGACGATAGCGCCTATTAAAACGGTCATTTATTTTCTCTTTTCTATGCCGACTTAATAACTATAGCCAAAGATAAGGTATTACGCAGAAAACCTGGTACAAACTAAACTGATACTATAGATGCTCTCTTTAAATTCTGTCATGCCTGAAAAGCACCAGTATAAATACCGCTGGAAGACGGGCTGATTTCTCTGTAAAATTCACCGATTCGAATGTAGGTGTAACTTTAATAATGTCATTTTCTGAACAACTAAAAATATTATCTCAGTATCTTATTCCGCAGCATGGACTCTCACTTGCAGCAGGAAAATTAGCTGATATTGAAACGACCTGGTTTAAGGATTTATTTATCCAGAAATTTGCCAAAGCCTATAACATTGATATGTCAATCGCTGTAGAGCCAGACCTTAAACAATATGACTGCTTTAATGACTTTTTCACCCGCGCCATTCGCCCGGAAACACGTCCCATTGATGAAACCCCCGACAGCCTTTGCTCTCCGGTGGATGGTGCCATGAGCCAGTTTGGCCCGATAAAGCAGGGAAAAATTATTCAGGCTAAGAACCATCATTATTCTGCGCTGGAAATTCTCGGAGGAGACTCCGAAAGAGCCAGCCCTTTTAAAAATGGCGAATTTTGTACTATTTATCTGGCCCCCAAAGACTACCACCGAATTCATATGCCTTGCGCAGGCCGGTTAACGGCAATGAGCCATATCCCAGGCAAATTATTTTCTGTCAATCCACTGACGGCAAACAATGTTCCCGGATTATTTGCTCGAAATGAACGAGTGGTCAGCTATTTTGATACCGAATTTGGCAAATTTGCCTTAGTCGCTGTAGGAGCGACAATTGTCGGTAGCATAGAAACGGTATGGGCAGGCACAGTGACTCCTCCAAGCAGTAAACAGGTTCGGACCTGGGAGTACGAAGAGCAGGCTATTGATTTTGCCAAGGGAGATGAAATGGGACGATTTAAACTCGGCTCTACCGTCGTTTTATTAATGGAAAAGTCCAGTTGGCAATGGGCCGATACCCTGGCTAACGAAAAATCAATGACTCTGGGTGAGTTATTGATTTCCAGAACATAAAAATAATCTTTTCAGTATTCTTTTTATTGTGTTCATATATATCCAAAGCACATTTTAACTTTACAAAGTAAAAGCCATTGGCAATACATTGTTAATCTGTGCTTCATTCTGCAGTACCATCATTAACCGGTCAAACCCAAGAGCAACCCCCGCACATTCGGGTAAACCTTTATTAAGTGCGGCAATCAGACCGGTATCAATTTCAACAAGCGGATAACCAAGTTCTTTTCTTATTTCGTTATCTTTTTCAAAACGAGATAACTGTTCTTTTGCATCGGTCAGCTCCCAGAAGCCATTAGCCATTTCCAGCCCCTGAAGATAGACTTCAAAACGACAAGCTATATGCATAGAATCCACTATTTCAGTTTTTGCCAGTGAAGCCTGTTCTACGGGAAAGGAATGAACAAAAGTGATTTTTTTCTTTTCAAATTCCGGCTCAATTAACTGAGAAAAAAGTAAAGTAAGATAATTATCAAACAATAGCTTTTCAGGTAATTCCCCCAGCTTATCAATGGTAAATAACTTTAACTCTTCAAGTGAAATCGAAAATGGGTCGACTCCCAGATAATCAACAAATGCCTGTTGATAGGAAAGATTCACTCTTTGCAACGGACCACAGAGCAACACCATTAACTCGTAAATTTCCTGCATTAACTGGTGATGATCAAATCCCAGACGATACCACTCCAGCAGGGTAAACTCTTCACTATGGTGAGGCCCGCTTTCCTCAGAACGAAAGACTTTTCCCAGTTGGTAGATATCTCCACTGCCAGACGCCAATAACTCTTTCATCGCGTACTCTGGCGACGTCTGCAAATACCCCGAATGGGTCCCGATAGAAGAAGAAATCTGCATTGCCCGCATATAAGGGTCAGTGACAGAAAAGGTGCGTAATAATGGTGTATCAACTTCAAGCATTTTTCTTGCATTAAAAAAATGTCTTATTTTAACGAAGGTATTGTGTCGTTGTCGTAGAATAGTTGATTGTTGCATGATTATTGATTCAGGTTTTCCAGGCAACTTATCATTACGATAATAAAAGCTGCACAGAATGGATGGCCATGTTTATGATGCGCGAGAAACATACTCATTGGTTCGTGTATCAACTTTTATTTTTTCACCAATCTGAACAAACAAAGGTACTCTGACCACAGCACCAGACTCCAGGGTCGCAGGCTTACCACCACTACCAGAGGTATCTCCTTTTAAGCCCGGATCCGTTTCAACCACTTCCTGGACAACAAAATTTGGAGGGGTCACTGAAATGGGCGTATTATTATAAAGCGTCACCATGCAGGACTCCTGCTCTTTAAGCCACTTAGCGTTATCTCCTACCGCTTTACTATCTGCTGCAAACTGCTCAAAAGATGAAGGATCCATAAAATGCCAGAACTCACCATCGGTATAAAGATATTCCATATCGGTTTCCATAACATCAGCCACCTCATAGCTCTCTCCCGATCGAAATGTTCTTTCTACAATTCGCCCGGTTAATAGAAAATGAACCTTGGTTTTTGCAAAGGCCTGACCTTTACCCGGTCTGACAAAATTATTTTCAACGATTGCGACAGGTTCTCCATCAATCAGAAATTTTAACCCGGGACGAAAATCATTAGTAGAATAAGTAGCCATGTAAAAATCTCTCTAAGTTTGAATTCTAATGCGGTAAAATACTACGATGAATAAAATACCCGCAATAATACCCGTTTCTTCGCCTGATTGTCAGGTGAATTCGTGGAAATATCTATTAAAAACAGCAATATCTGATCCATGGCAATTATTATCCCTGCTTAATCTTCATCCAGATGCACTGCCTTATAACATTGACCCTTCAAATCAGTTTACACTGCGAGTTCCCAGGCCTTATATAGATAAAATGCAGCCAGGTAACCCTGAAGATCCCTTACTCTTACAAGTGATATCTCAACAGGCAGAAAACATTCAGGTAGCAGGATATTCACAAGATCCCCTGTCCGAAGTCAATAATACCTGCCCCGGTATTCTCCACAAATACCATGGCAGGCTGTTGATGATACTCTCTTCAGCCTGTGCGATTAATTGTCGCTATTGTTTCAGACGTCATTTTCCTTATCAGGAACAACAAGCCAGTGGAACCAGGTTGAATCAATCTCTCAACTATATTCGTAATCACTCCACAATCAAAGAAGTCATATTAAGCGGCGGGGACCCATTAATTATCAGTGATGAGAAACTCGAAAAAATAATCGAACAACTGGAAGCCATTCCGCATGTTATTCGCCTGAGGTTCCATACTCGACTACCCGTTGTTATTCCCCAGAGAGTTACGACAAAACTTTGCCAACGGTTAAAAAACAGTCGCCTGCAGGTTTCAATGGTTCTGCATATCAACCACCCGAATGAAATAGATACGAGTTTACACAACGCTGTTGCCAGGCTGGCTGATTCTGGCATTCAATTACTCAACCAGAGTGTACTATTGAAGGGCATCAATGATAATGCAGAAACACTGATCCTGTTAAGTGAAACATTATTTGCGAGCCGAATTATGCCTTATTACATTCATATGCTGGATAAAGTAGCTGGTGCCGCACATTTTGATACTGATAAAGAAGAAGCGATTAAACTGCTAAAAGAGGTAAGAAATCACTTACCCGGTTACCTCTGCCCTGCACTAGCCGTAGAAAAACCGGATGAACCAGCCAAACGACTCATTAGCTAATAACGACCTGAGGTAAAAGCTATAAAAAAGTAATTAAAAAACAATAAGTTACCTTTAAAAATGGTAGCTAAATCGAGTTAACAGCAAAAATATCTTCTCTATACTAAACTTAAGATGTGTACTGAAAAACTTTTACTCAAAGAGTTAAAGAGGTCAAACTTCAGACAACTGGGTTGTATTCATTATCAATTCTAATGAAATACTGATTAAGATTACGTTTTAGAGTGCTTTTTATAAAGAAATATTGTAGATTCCCAGTTTATTTATATCTCAAAAAACAGATAAGCCAGTTATTTAGCATTGGTATGGAACCGAAAAATGAAACAAGGGACTTCAGGATTAACCCTGAGAGAAACCAAAACTTATTTTGAACCTGTCATTGAACTGACACCAAAAAATGTCAAGGCATGGGCAAAAAACCTGCCAATTGCCAATTTAGGAGAAAGCTCCAGGAGTACTTACCGGCTTTTGGTCGATGTTAACCAAAGCGTTATAGAGCCAGAAAAAAGGTTTACTCTTTTAAACAATATCCTGCCTGTCGCAGATAAACTGGTTTCCTTATTGGAAAAGCAGTTTATTAACAACCGCATCAATTTAACAGACAAACAAAAAAAAATTGCAGCTCTTGTCCAGGCCATTCAAACAGAGGTTTCCATCTGTTTACACGCAATTATTGAATCAATTACAAGTAACAAACATAAACGAATCAACAAAAAGCTCATTGCATCTGCTACAGGGTTGGCTATCCGGTATAAGAGTTGTGTTATTTTACGTTGCTACCAGCTTTACACTTCTATTCCAGACAGAATCTGGCGCGAGCTATATTGTTTATATAAAATTGCACAGAAATATGAAATTGAAGAAACGCCCGTCTGCGTTGAATATTCTCGGGAAACTTTAACCTGCCATGGTTATTTCCTTCAGATATTATTACTCAGCATTGCCAATCCTTATCAACTTAGACAGAGTGAAATTGGACTTTTATGGAAAATATTACCTGAAATCCAGCAACACGCTTCTCTTAATTCTCATGCTTATAACAAACAGCATTACATTGTTCCGCTAAACTCCTGCCTGCCGCCAGTACACAAATCACTTTACAACGCAGCAGATAATCAGAATAACTTAAAATTAACAGCGTTATCGACACTTGATTATTTAAACCAGAAACTAACATCATTCACAACATCTGGTGCGGACACAACTAGAAATATCATGGTATTACGACACTTAATTCAGGCCTGGAACCATGGCACTCACCGAGCTTTTGCTCGAACCGCTTGTGACGCAGAGCTAGATGTTAGCATTGGTCTGGGATCCACTCACTTTTTACTCATAGAGTCAGAAAACCAGAATGATGTTTCCAACAATAACAACACTGCCAGCACACTGGATACAATGGAAGGCAGTTTAAAGCATGCTACATTATTAGACGTTACTCAAGATAAGGAAGCACATATTCAGCATGATCTTAATTATATGGCTTCAGATACACAAGCCGCTGATGTCTGGGAAAAGCTATACCAACAACATAAGTCAACAAACTATATTGACCCCAGCCGAAGTAAAGACAGTATTGTGCGAGATAGTTACAAAATTCAGTCCGTTAATATATTAAACATCAGTCCAAACGGATACTGTGTACAAATTGACGCAGAAAACCTGCCAAAATACGCCCAGACAGGAGAGATTCTGGGCTTTCTTGAAATAGATAATTATGACCAGAAACACTGGAGTGTGGGTATCGTCAGGTGGGTCAGACGTAAACCCAAAGTCAGTCAGGTATTAATGGGAGTACAATTGCTGGCCCCGGATGCTTCTCCAATTGACATGCAACTACGCAATAGCCGTGGAGATAAAAACGAATATCAAAAAGCCCTGTTACTCCCCGCGCTTACTGGAATTGGCCAACCAGAAACAGTAATCACCAACCCTCTTTCATTTTCCATGAACAGCAAAGTCAGAATAATGAACCATGGTGAAATCTATGATGCACGCCTGTCCAGAGAAGTTTCTGCATCTGGCAGCTACCGGCAGTTCTGTTTTGACAAGCTCAATCCTGAAAAAACAATTAAACCGAAACTTAATAATATTAACCCCGGAAACAGTAGCGATCCCGACGAACTCGATGGCGTATGGGACCTGATATAAATCAACTTAAACGAATATTCGTAGCAGACTAAAGCACTTATTTTAGCAATGCCTCTTTTGCAAGGACGGGTTCTCAGCTACAATCAATTGATAGCTGATAGTAATAATGTAATAAAAAACAATGACAACTGAGATAAAAACAATACATTTACTCTTGCTCGAGCCTTCTTCAAATCAGGCGGAAGTTATCATTAACGCACTCAGAAACCGCGGTTTCGCAGTTCGGGCCACTCAGGTGTTAACTCCAGAAGAGCTCTCCAGAGCCTTGGAAAAAGGCATTTCGGATCTCCTGCTGGCCAATCTGAACCACACCGATCTAACCCCCAGGCAAGCGATAGAACAAATTGCCAGCTTTGGCAGAGATATTCCGGCTATCTTATTAATGGAACGACATGATGATGAACTACTGATTGATGCCATGAATTATGGTGC
Source organism: Kangiellaceae bacterium (assembly GCA_016743995.1). Classification (GTDB taxonomy): domain Bacteria; phylum Pseudomonadota; class Gammaproteobacteria; order Enterobacterales; family Kangiellaceae; genus Aliikangiella. The sequence continues at coordinate 11,937 of JADGFG010000023.1, forward strand.
GCGGGACGGTGTCATTAAAGATAATCAGGAGCTCCTCTGTTTAAAAATAGAAAGAGAATTAATTGCACTGGAAAATAGAAGAAAAAAAATACAGGCTGAGCTTAATTTAAAGGCTACAGAAAAACGTTGTACGTTATTGCTGGATAACTCCCAAGATGCCATCGCCTATGTTCATGATGGTATGCACGTTTATGCTAACAATGCTTACCTGGAGCTTTTTGAGTATTCCGATATTGATGAATTACTCTGCATGCCAGCCTTAGATATGATTGCTAAAGACAGTCAGGATGAATTCAGGCAACATTTAAAAAGCTCTGCTGGTACCAGTGATCAACAAAACTTCAGTTTTACTGGCACCAAATCGGATATGGGTCAATTTGAAGCCATTATGACACTTTCCGCCGCCAACTATGACGAGGAAGTCTGTACTCAGTTAATTATTCGTTCTGCAGCAGATAACGCAGAACTGGAAGACAAACTTCGTGAACTCAGTGCACAAGATACGTTGACCGACTTGTATAATAAAAACTATTTTCTTGAACAACTGCAAGTTGCCATCGAATCTGCAACAGAGAAAAGCAATACATTTAACGTGCTATATATTGAATATGATCAATATAGCAAGATTCTCAGTGAATATGGTATTGCCGGTGTAGATCTATTTACTGTCGACTGCGCCAGATGGCTTTCTCAACACGTCCCCGAAGAACACAATCTTGCTCGTATGGCCGATCATTCATTTGCACTATTATTACCTGATAACTCAGCCAGTAAAGCAAGAAACCTTGCGGAAGAGTTATGCAAGAATATTACAGAGCATCTTTTTGATGTCGAAGGCCATACACTAAAAATTAGCCTCAGCATTGGCATATGTCCGGTTGGTGACAGTAGTGAGGACGCCAATCAGGTAATTACTGATGCTCATAGTACTGCTAAACGGGTCGAAAATGGTAATGGTTACAAAGTCTTTAATAAAGCGATAAAAGATGCAGGAAATAAACAAGACGCAGATATGCTGGAAAAAGTACAGGACGCGATAGAATCTGGCCGAATTCAACTCATGTTTCAACCCATAGTTAAGTTGCATGGTGAAGAAAAATCACTTTATCAGGTGTTATTAAGACTCAGTGATAAACAGGGTAATATGCTGGATACTTCAAAAGTATTTCCAATAGCCAAAGCAGCAGGACTTGGTGAAAAACTGGATCGCTGGATAATTAAACAGACATTAAAATCAATGCTGACACAAAAAGTTCCTGCGTCGACACAACTTTTTGTTTCTCTCAGCAGCACTTCATTAATTGATGAGACCCTGGTTTCGTTTATTAGCAAAACCTTTAGTGCCGCCAAGCTGAATAAGCAATCGATAGTATTCCAGGTTGAAGAAGTCGATGCGGTAAATCACCTTAAAAGAGTGATTACACTTTGTGCAGATCTCAAAGAAAAAGGTTATTCCGTGTGCTTATCAAGCTACGGTGACGACCCAGAACAGAAAATGTTAATCGATCAACTCGATCCCGACTTTGTAAAACTGGCAGACTCTCTCACCCAGAAAATTCACGAAGACGAAAATGCATCAGAACAAGTGGTACAACTACTTGACGAAGTTCACAACAGAGATAAACTCAGTATAATTCCAAGAGTCGAAGAAGCAGCCATGCTGGCCGCTTTATGGCCAATGAATGTTCGTTACATTCAAGGTTATTATTTACAACGACCCGGCTTAAAAATGGATTATGATTTTTCTTCCAGCGGGTTCTAGTAAACAGCTCGAATAAACAGTTCTGGTAAACAGTTTTTAATACACTGGCTCGGACAATCCTGGCTCGGACAATCGGAACACAAGGGTACGATTACCAGAGATTACCAATTAAAAATACTGACGAGCTGTTCAAAATTAATATGATTCATTCGACCCATTGCTTCAGCCTGAACTTTGGGTTTCGCTCTATACGCCAGATTAAAACCTGCCGCTTTCATCATTTTCAAGTCATTCGCTCCGTCACCAATCGCCATTGCCTGCTTTGGACTTATCTTCAGTTCGTTACATAGTTCATATAGAAAATCTTCTTTAGCCTGCGCATCCACAATAGCGCCTTTAACTCTGCCAGTTAATTTCTTCTGGTCAACCTCCAGTTTATTTGCACAAACCCTGAACAACCCCAACTGCTCCTGCAAGTGTTCTACAAACGGCTCAAACCCTCCAGAAACAATAGCGATCTGGCACCCCTTTGACATGGCAGAGTTCACTAACTGTTTGACACCCGTAGATAAAGGTAGTTGATGAGCTATTCGCTCAATAACATTTTCACTTAAGCCTTTAAGGCAACTCACTCTTGAAACCAGACTCTCGGAAAAATCAAGCTCTCCCCGCATGGCAGCTTCAGTAACCTGAGAAACTTGCTCACCAACTCCGTGCTGTCTGGCCAGTTCATCAATCACCTCTATTTCAATAAAAGTAGAGTCCATATCAAACAGTAACAATTGCGGCGCATCATGTGTCAATTCAGGCCACAATAAATAATCGTGGTTATAATTATCATGACAATGCCGCGTGATATTTTTCAGGGTTTCATACTCAGCAAAAACTTCCCAGTACCCCAGAGACTCTCGTTCACAATGTTGAAAACAAGCACCAGAAATTAAATCAGGAATAGCACTTAAGAGCTGTGGAATTAACGCTGATAACTCAGTAACATCAAACAAGCTCAATTTACTGAGATTACTCGGTAAACTATCAATCTTTTGCCAACGATTACCACAAAACTGGTATAAACAATTCAATTCAATCGGATAAGCCACTAATTCCACACCTCTTCATCGAGCAATGATATACCCAAACTCTCTGGAAATGCAGAGTTCATGGATTTTGGGTATATTTTAACCTGAACTGAACTGCAAGCACACGTAAATACAGAGGCGCACTTAATGCCATTAGCTATAAGTCATAAAATTAAATCGTCTCAATAATCAATAAATTTAAGTTCAGCTGCTCACTCTCTGTTCATTTTGTGAAAAAATCATCACTTTATCTGTTACGCAGCCTTTTTGTCCTTGCTACAATGTGGTCATGAATGACAAAAAAAATAAAAGAGCCATCAAGCCTCCAAATCTGTTACGCGGGCTATTCAGTCTCATCACATTACTGATATGCTCAATTCTCATTATCAGCTGGGCAATCATCAATTTTCAAATTGAAAAGCTAGTCAGCAAACGCACTTCAGAATACGCGCATAGTATTGCTCGCGTAGCGGCAGACTCTTCCGCCGATGCGTTATTATCTGAAGATAAAATTCAACTTAAAATGTTAGTTGAAAATGTCGCCAGAGATCCCTATATTCGTAGTGCAACAATATTCGCAGAAGACGGACAAGTTGTTGTACAACACCCAAAACCACTGGATAGCGTATTATCTTCGGAACAACCAGCTGAAAAAATAAATGTTTTAAATAAAAATACTTCAGATCTGCCTGATAATCACTCAAGCAATGCGATTAATTTAGAAACAAAAACCAGAAACTACATACAGTCTGAAAACGATATTCCATTTATCGAAAAAATCACCTATCAAAATGTCACTGCTGGCTGGTTAAAAATAGCACTCAACCGACAATTACTCGAAAGCAGCTTCAGGAGCTCGCTTAAAACCTCGCTCAATATTATCCTTTTTATCGCCACCTTTTTAACCTGTATCATTTTATACATCACCTTCAGGTATGAAAAACAGGTAAAAAAAATTATTGCCAGTTGTCACCATTTGATAACGGTTAAAGCCGATAAACTCCCCAAAAACAGAGAAGAATGGATTAATAGCTTCACCTCTATAGCGAAACAACCTGTTCAAACTATTGATAGCCAGTCACCACAACCACTGAAAGCACTAAACTGGCACCAGAGTAGAAGAGCTGAAGAAACCATATTCTGCTATTTTAAATTTTCAATGTCAGATCAGGACAACGAACAAACTCCCTACGTACTGTCAATGGCAGAAAACTACCTGTTATCTGCAGTTCGAACTTACGGCTTACAACCACAGGGCAATATTCTTTCTGGTTCTTTAATTCCATTTCTAAACACAACCAGCAGCAAAGAAGCGGTTCAGGAAGCAATCAATTTAACCCAGCTACTTAAAGAACTGCTTGCCAGCCTGCCTTTGCCAATCGCAATGAGAGCATTTATAGGCAAAGGAACAGTGCTTATATTAGAAAATGAGCGCTCAATGATTACAGGAATTTCTTTATCAAACAGACTATTACATAAAATACATCTTCTGGAGGCCGTGGTAGCCGAAGACGATATCACCTGTATTGGGATTGAAAGTGATGAGCTGAACGATACAGGCACTCTGGAAGCTGTCACCGAACATAATATAAAAGTTAGTTTGCCACTTTTTAAAATTACTGCGATTAACGAAATGATCAAACAACAGGTTAATAGAAAGGTCAGTTATTTGCATAATGAATTGAAAATAACAGGGGAAAATCCCCAATAAACTCAATAACTAAGCTTATAACTGAATTTTCCAGTCGTTAACTGGATTTATTACAAATAATTGCTATGTTTTAAAGTAGATAAACAATATTTTTCATACTCAGTTTCAAAGGTGTTAAGCCACCAGAAACCAATTAAAACGATGCTCTTGACCATCCAGGAACAAAACCAGAATAAATGACGGCCTCAATTATCATATGCGATGACTCACGAATGGCGCGTAATCAGCTAGCCCGATGTTTACCACCTGACTGGGATGTAGAAGTTCATTTTGCAGAAGATGGTCAGCATTGTCTGGAAGTTCTTCAAACTATATCACCCGTTTTAATCTTTCTGGATCTTAATATGCCAGAACTTGATGGATATGAAACCCTGGAAGAATTTAAGTTACAAGAGCTTGATTATGATGTTATTGTCGTATCCGGCGACATTCAACCAACGGCACAGGCGAGAGTACTTGGGCTTGGCGCTATCGATTTTATTAAAAAGCCTATCAGTAAAGAAAAAATGCTCGACACCCTGTTGGAGCATGAAATTTATGTACCTGATACGACAGACTCAGTACCCTCACAACCCGGCCTGAATGATCAAAAATCTGATCTGAACGATAGAAACACATTCATTGATGCCTGCCAGGAAATTGCAAATATTGCAATGGGGCGTGCCGGGGACTCTCTAGCTCGTTTTCTGGATGTGTTCGTCGAATTACCAGTGCCAAAAGTCAACCTGATTGAGCTAGAAGAGCTGGTCATGGCGCTTCAATTTGCTGAAAAAGAATCGACTGTCTCTGCAGTGTGCCAGGGATTTATTGGACCTGGACTTTCAGGAGAAGCCTTACTGATTTTTAACGACTCCTGTTTTAATAACATCGCAGAATTGATGAAATTTCGCGGAGAGATAGATGAACTGGTAGAACTGGAATTACTCATGGATATCGCCAATATCATTGTAGGTGCCTGTTTACAGGGAATATCAGACCAACTGGATGTCAATCTCAGTCAGGGACACCCCGTCGTTCTTGGGCAACACGTTATGATCCCGGATCTCATTAACAATAATAAACAATGGCAAAAAACACTCAGTATCGAAATAACCTACAGTATTGAAAATAAAGGCATTGATTGTGACTTGTTATTGTTATTTACCGAAGACTGCATCGACACTTTAAAACAGAGAATCAGCTATATAATATAAACTATGCCAGCTAACAATATTGAACAATTAAAAGAATTTCACTGGATGCTCGATATGCTTCAAAATATCGACGTTGGCCTGATTGTTCTTAATCGAGAGAATGAAGTCCAGGTCTGGAACTCATTCATGGAAAACCACAGTGGGATCAATACCAATAAGGCTAAAGATATCAATTTATTCAAGTTGTTTCCTGATATTCCCGCAGACTGGTTTCAACATAAAGTAGAATCGGTATTTCAACTAAAAACTCGAGCATTCAGTATCTGGGAACAGCGTCCCTATATTTTCAGGTTTAAAAATTATCGTCCCATCACTGGCACTGCCGAATACATGTATCAAAATATCTCGGTTTTTCCTATTACCTCAACAAAAGGTGAAGTCGACAATATCTGTATTATCGTTTATGACGTTACCGATATTGCAACCGGTAGTAAAGCTCTTGAAGCTGCTAACCAACAACTTGAATACCTGAGTAGAACAGACCGGTTAACAGGTCTTAATAACAGAGGGTACTGGCAAGAAAGACAGGAACAGGAGTTTGCCCGTTTCCAACGTTATAAACGACCTTCTACACTATTAATATTTGATATCGACCACTTTAAAAAAGTCAACGATACTTATGGCCATCAGGCAGGTGACGAAGTTATTAGAAAATGCGCATCAACATTACTCGGCAACGCTCGAGATATTGATGTTTGTGGCAGATATGGAGGCGAAGAATTTGTTGTGTTACTAGAAAACACAAACTCTGATGGTGCGCTTATATTTGCTGAAAGATTACGCCAGTCAATCGAAGCATTAGTAGTACCTCATACTCAGCATCGAATCAAGTTCACAGTGAGCCTTGGATTATGTCAACTTGATGAAAACGTAAAGTCTCCACAACACTGGTTAGAATTAGCCGACCAGGGACTATACCAATCAAAAGAAAATGGAAGAAATCAGACTAACCTGATCGTCGCTTCGAAATAACTGTGCATGATGACTATGCAAATCGACTAAATATCATCACCTAAAGTGTATTTAACGGCATCTTCCAGATCTTCAAAATCGTATTCGGACAAACCTGAAAATTCCAGAATTTTGGGCCCATGTTTTACCCATTCAAAATCAATATCTGACTGCGCCAGTTTTTCTGGCAGGTTAACCATATGTTCCGCCATTTTTAACACACATAACAATGTTTTAAGCGTTGGGTTTTCTATCGAAGAATCATCCAGAACTCGGGCAACTGAATGATGATTTTTAACGGCCAGACAAATTACTTTAGGTAAATTCCACACTCGAGAAATTCGATAACCTGCAGCCGCATGGTGAACTCCAAAACAGGAAAATTCTTCACTGGTAACTCTTCCATCCTCTCTGGAGTAAGAAAATTCCATTACTTTTTCATAATTTTTATATTTCGCAGCCATCACGGGTATGCCACAATTATGAAAAAGTCCCAACGTATAAGCTTCATCTGGCATGGCCAGATTCAACTGACGGCATATGGTTGATGCTACCGATGCCACTGAAACAGAACTCTTCCAGAATAAATTCATATCCATCCGAGAGTCAACATTGGCCATCGACTTTTTGAGTAAAAGCGTTTTCAATATGCTGATAATTCTATCAACACCCAACATGACAACAGCCTGAGGAATAGACACAATTTTATTCGCAATCCCAAAAGCGGGAGAATTAACAATTTTGATAACTGCGGCACTGACCCCCGGATCAACAGAAATAATTTCACCGATACGCTCTAAATCAGCACCACATTCTTTAATCGTATCAAAAATACCTGGTTTAGGTGGAATATATATGCCACCTAAAACATCTTGATCAGTATTTAGTTCTTTAGGACTCAACTGGAACCCCCTGCTTTCTACAATGCCTGAATTCAACCGGCTAGAAACAATAAACCTGAGCAACAGATAAAATAATAATAATGAAAGAATTTGATGATGTACTTTTTAATATTTGCATATTATCGGAACACTCACAAAGAAACATTCATCACGATTGACCAGGGTGACAACACTTCTAATAACTATAGTCCAATATTATGGGTTATTCAGCACCCATTGAGTCTACTTTTTGAAATCCACGAGGCAACTTATTTCCTCGCCGGCCACGTTCACCTTTATAATGCTCCAGATCACTGGGTTTAAGTCGTATATGACGCTTTCCAGAGTATAATATTAGTGATTGTTCTACAGAAACAACCGCAATTGCCACAACAAATTCTTCTCTTAACTGAAGTTTTGCTGAAGGAATACCAATGATTTTATTACCCTTCCCTTTGGCCAGCTGGGGTAACTCTGAAATAGGAAAAACCAACATTCTCCCTTCATTAGAAACCGCAACACAAAGATCATTATCATAATTACCAACCAGGCAAGGCTCCAGCACTTGACCACCTTTGGGTAATGACAAAAGAGCCTTCCCGTTTTTATTTCTGGAAACCGTATCAGAGAAACGAGCAACAAAACCATAGCCTGCGTCACTGGCAAATAAAAATGTCTGTTTTTCATCCCCCATAATGGTCGTTATAAATGTTGCACCCGCAACCGGATTTAACCGACCCGTTAAAGGTTCACCCTGACCTCGAGCCGAAGGTAAAGAATGTGCAGCCAGCGCAAAACTTCGCCCGGTTGAATCAAGAAAAACAGCCGACTGATTACTTTTACCGATAGCCGAAGAACAGTAACTGTCACCGGACTTATAATTTAATGTGGTTGCATCGACATCATGTCCTTTGGCGCAACGCACCCACCCCATAGTCGAAAGCACAACCGTTACTGCTTCACTGGGTAGTAAGTCTGACTCAGTAAGCGCTCTCGACTCTTCGCGAGCGACTATTTGTGATTTGCGCTCATCACCAAACTCTTTTGCAGCCTGTTTAATCTCCTTTTTAACCAGTGTTTTCAAGCGTGTTTTTGAACCAAGCGTCAATTCCAGTGAATCCCTTTCTTTTGCTAACTCGTCCTGTTCGCCCTTAATTTTCATTTCTTCAAGCCGAGCCAGATGACGTAGCTTTAGATCCAGAATTGCTTCAGCCTGAATATCACTAATGGCAAAACGTTTCATTAACACCGGTTTAGGTTTATCTTCTTTCCTGATTATTTTTATCACTTCATCGATGTTCAGAAAAGCAATCATCAAACCTTCAAGAATATGTAAGCGCTCATTCACTTTCTGCAGTCTGTATTCCAGACGTTTTATTGTGGTCTGCGTTCTAAATTCCAGCCACTCATGAATAAACGTTACCAGGCCTTTAACTTGTGGTCGCCCATTAATGCCTATTACGTTCATATTAATTCGATAGTTTTTCTCAAGATCCGTTGTCGCAAATAAATGCCCCATCAGACTATCAGTATCAACACGATTTGAGCGTGGGATAATAACAAGTCGAGTAGGATTTTCGTGATCAGACTCATCTCTTAAATCCGCCACCATCGGTAATTTCTTTGCTTGCATTTGAGAAGCAATCTGCTCAAGAACTTTTGCCCCTGAAACCTGGTGCGGTAATGCATGAACAACGATTTCTCCTTCTTCAATCAGATAAGTCGCCCGCATTTTGACACTGCCTCGACCGGTTTCATAGTTTTTCCGAAGGTCCGCTTTTGAACTGATAATTTCCGCCTGAGTTGGAAAGTCCGGGCCTGGTACAATTTGATGAATATCGTCAAGTGATGCCTTAGGATTATCCAGCAAGTGAATACAGGCATCTGCTATCTCCTGAATATTGTGAGGAGGTATATCAGTTGCCATACCAACCGCAATACCCGTCGTACCATTTAGCAATAAGTTAGGTAAACGCGCAGGTAAAACTTTTGGTTCCTTTAAAGTCCCATCAAAATTGGGTAACCAGTCTACAGTCCCCAGGCCTAGTTCAGATAATAAGACCCCTGCGTATTTTGATAAACGAGATTCCGTATAACGCATCGCTGCAAATGATTTGGGATCATCAGGAGCTCCCCAGTTTCCCTGACCGTCAACCAATGGATAACGATAAGAAAATGGCTGCGCCATCAATACCATCGCTTCGTAACAAGCGCTATCACCATGCGGATGAAACTTACCCAGCACATCACCCACAGTACGGGCAGATTTTTTGTACTTAGCCGTCGATTTTAAGCCCAACTCACTCATTGCATAAACAATTCGTCGTTGAACAGGTTTCAATCCATCGCCAATATGTGGCAATGCTCTATCCATGATGACATACATGGAGTAATTCAAATAGGCTTTCTCAGTAAATTCAGCTAATGTCTGCTGCTCTACGCCGTCAAAATTTAATTCCATCATTCGTTTTAATTTTTCTCAATAATTTTCTGTTAAGTAAAATGCTAATGGTTACTTTTAATCAATGTCGACCAGGTTACCATTTTTTTCTAACCATGATTTTCTATCGGCAGAACGTTTTTTGGCCAGTAGCATATCCATGATTTCATGGGTTTGCTCATGAGACTCAATAGTCAACTGTACCAGACGCCGGGTTTCTGTCGCCATCGTCGTTTCTCGCAACTGTTTCGGATTCATTTCCCCTAGTCCTTTAAACCGCTGCACATTAATATTACCTCTTTTTTTCTCCGCTTTTATTCGATCAAGCACACCCTGTTTTTCATCTTCATCCAGCGCATAATACACGTCTTTACCAACATCTATCCGATATAACGGCGGCATTGCAACATAAACATGACCAGCCTCAACCAGTGCTTTAAAATGCTTTAAAAATAAAGCGCACAATAACGTTGCGATATGCAATCCATCAGAATCTGCATCTGCAAGAATACAAATTTTTCCGTAACGCAAGTTTGATAAATTATCAGAATCAGGATCAAGCCCTAGCGCCACAGAAATATCATGAACTTCCTGTGAGGCTAATATTTCCGTTGAATCCACTTCCCAGGTATTTAATATTTTACCTCTGAGCGGCATAATCGCCTGAAACTCTTTGTCTCTTGCCTGCTTGGCAGAGCCCCCCGCAGAATCACCTTCCACCAGAAATAATTCACTGGCCATGGTGTCCTGTCCAGCACAATCAGCCAGTTTTCCCGGCAATGCAGGACCAGCGGTTACTTTTTTACGAGCGACTTTTTTTCGCGAGCGCATTCTTTTGTGCGCATTTTCTATTGCCAGCTCTGCTAACCTGTCACCATAAGTTGAATTCTGATTTAACCATAAAGAAAAAGCATCTTTAACCACACCTGATACAAAAGCGGCTGATTGCCGAGATGAAAGCCTCTCTTTAGTTTGCCCTGAAAACTGAGGGTCCTGCATTTTAACGGACAAAACAAAAGATAAACCACTCCACATATCATCAGCCGTTAGTTTAACGCCTCTCGGCAGACAATTACGAAATTCACAAAACTCTTTCATGGCATCCAGAAGCCCTGTTCGCAATCCATTAACATGGGTTCCGCCCAATGGCGTGGGAATCAGGTTAACATAACTTTCATTGAGTAATTCGCCCCCATCAGGTAACCAGAATAGTGCCCAGTCAACCGCCTCAGTTTCCGCAGTAAATGAGCCACAAAACGGCTCTTCAGGTAATTTTTCTGTGTCGAGAGCTGTTATTTTTAAGTAATCTTCCAGCCCGTCTTTATATAACCACTCAATCTTTTCACCTGAGCTTTCTTCAATTAATGTCACGCTAAGTCCGGGACATAAAACCGCTTTTGCTCGCAACAAATATTTTAGTTTACTTATTGAGTATTTTGGCGTATCAAAATACCCGGGAGCTGGCCAGAACTTCACCGTAGTTCCCGTATTCCGTTTACCCACTTCAGCAACAATTTCTAATGCTGAACTAACTTCTCCATCAGCAAAACTAATGGCGTGTTTTTTACCATCTCGTTTAACAAAAATATCTACTCTGGTCGAAAGCGCGTTAACCACAGAAATACCAACACCATGCAAGCCCCCAGAGAACTGATAGTTATCATTTGAAAATTTGCCACCCGCATGCAACCTGGTTAAAATTAACTCTACCCCACTAACACCTTCTTCTGGATGTATATCAACGGGCATTCCTCGTCCGTCATCCTGCACTTCCAGCGCACCATCTTTATATACGGTTACAATGAGGTTTTTACAATGACCCGCCAAAGCTTCATCAACACTATTATCGATAACTTCCTGCGCTAAATGGTTGGGTCTGGTCGTATCGGTATACATGCCTGGTCGCTTTTTGACCGGGTCTAACCCACTAAGCACTTCTATTGAATCAGAATTATAAGAACTGGACATCGAATCCCTTGTTTTATCAATAATTAAACGATAATGGCACTATTCAAAACTCGTGTTATTCAAATTTTATAGTCACTGCCATTAAAATTACATAAATACATAAGCCTGATATAATCGCGTCAAAGCAACAATTAAGCAAGTACAAATTAATTAGCTTTACCAATCAAATAAATGCAATTAATAACCGGTATCGTTCTGAAATCCGATACCTTTTTGAAATACAGTGGTTGGTTAATAACCTTTAATAGAATAGTCTACGGTAAACTTAATATTGTCTATTCGATGTACCACCGTTTCAATACGGCCATCGGCATGTAGATTTAGATATCGATATCCTGGTGACTCTACTCCGGCGCAAAAATCCTTTGAACCTGGTTTAAACTGGACACAACTGGAAGGTGATGCCAGCCAACGAACGCCATTAATTTCTCGACTAAATTCCTGATGGACATGCCCCCATAGAACACCTTTCACATTGACATGACTATCAACGATATTCCTTAGCTTAACTTCATTAGCAAGACCAATTCTATCAAGCCATTCACTTTTAACATCAATCGGTTGATGATGTAAACAAACCAGGCAGTGCTTATCCGAATATTGCTTTAAACTCGCTTCTAAAAACGCCAGCTGACTATCAGAAATTTCCCCATGTACTTTCCCCTTTACCGAAGAGTCCAGCATAATCACCAGCCAGCCGCCAAGCAAAATCAGTTTATCAGACAACACAATCTGGTTATTCAGGTACAAATCCATTAATTCGGGATTATCATGATTGCCAGGCAACCAGAATGTAGGAATTGACATAGACTTAAAATAGTCAGCCAGATACTGGTAAGACTCTGGTGAAGCATCCTGAGACAAATCTCCAGTCGTTAGTAACGCATCCGGACGCCACTCTTCTTTAAGCAGACGTTCACACACAACAGAAAAGCTATTTCGTGTATTCAGCCCCAAAAGACTACCAGCGGGATCGCCAAAAATATGGCTATCGGTTACCTGGGCCAGACGAACTACATCTAACCGGTCAGGCTGTATTTCATAAGGCAACTGACTCATACTATCATCCATAATCTCTTTTACAATTCCTTATACTCAGCGTTATTAGTCTTTTTCATTTCAAAACAAGCTCTTAGACACTCACCAACAAACCGGTTTACCTGCCGCTTTTCATCGGCAGCCTTACTTACATGCTTACTCTCGTATATAGCCTGCATCGCTGACGGACCACTACCTTCCATAACTTCCAGCATTTGTGCGTCATGATATAACCTGACAATCAGGTTAACATTACGTGCCACTTCCACGTGCCTCATTTTAATCTCCAGGTTAAATGTCGTTGTATATTTTGCGACATCCTGTAAGTTAAAAGTTAAAGTTACACTTTCTGCGCCATATATCCAACTTGTCATTTTAGAGCCCACAGCCGATTCTTCATGCGCTTTTAGACAAAAATAATCACTCAGCTGGTCTGCCCGAGGTAATAATTGCACCAACAACCAATAGTTTAGCTCACATTGAGATAACAAATCATCCAAATCAGGCTGATACTGATAATTTTGTTTCGATTTATTGTCAATTAATGAAAAACTCATTGATTTGTCCAGATTAATTTATTTATCTATGTTGATACAAAATACTTTACTAAACCCTGATAAAAGAAGATTTGTTACTCATTTAACAAATTCACCTCTCAATAACTAAAATATATCAATAAATGACTCATCTGTTAATTTTAGCTTATTTCGATGAAATTCTAGCGGTATATAACTGGTGATGATAATTTGTTCACATAATTCATGCAATTATATGAAAAGAAACATCACTTCGACCAGAAATTAAAACGATTGCTCCAATGAATCTTCAACCATTGAATCGCAATTAATGACATGGCATTGTTAACTTTGCCATCATCCAGCAACTGAAATATCGCACTTACTGGTAATTGATGAATCCTGATATCTTCATTCTCATCTTCTAACCCACCTAGCTCAGGCAACTGTGAACTATCAACTTCCCCCAGAAAAAGCCAGACTCTTTCAGAAGTACCGCCGGGACTAACCAGATAATCACAAATTCTCATCAACCGACCAATTTTACAACTCGCTTCTTCAATAGACTCCCTGTAAACGACTTGTTCAGGCTCTTCACCAGCCTCAATCATTCCAGCAACCAATTCCAGAAGCCAGGGGTTTTCCTGAGTATCCATAGCACCCGGACGAAACTGCTCTACCATGACCACCGTTTCTTTAACGCGATCCAATAATAACACAGCTGCAGCATTTCCGCGCTCAAAAATTTCTCTATGAAATAAATTACTCCAGCCTCCAGCAAAAAGCTGATGACGGATAGTGTAGCGTTTTAATGAAAAAAAACCCTGATATAGCGCTGTTTTCTCTGTGACTTCAAATTCAAGTGTTTTTACTTCGGACATATTTCTATTTCCTCCTGATATTCAGTACCTTTTGCAAAGCTGCTATATACCTAAACTCCCTGAGCCCCCAAAAACTCAAAACACAAGGTCACAGATGCGAGATATAACTCCCCGTTTCACACCGCTTTAAATGACTTAAAACAACGCCATGAGAGTAATCTAAAAAATTTAGTCCAGATTAATAGCAATATTAAACGTGCTGAGGCAAAATAACATCATAAATAATGCGCCGGATAAACAATAATGAATATCGAAAAAGCACGCTTCAATATGGTTGAACAGCAGGTAAAACCCTGGAATGTCAATGATGAGCGCTTGCTCGGAGCGATGGCCTCGCTACCTCGCGAACAATTTGTTCCAGAAGCACACCGAAACCTGGCTTATGCCGATACAGCCATTCCACTATGCCATAACCAGGCAATGCTAGCTCCCAGAGAACTGGCCAGAATGATCCAGGCACTGGAATTAAAGGGTGACGAAAGAGTGCTTGAAATTGGCTGTGGTACCGGTTATGCCAGCGTTTTACTATCGAAACTTGCTAAGAAAGTCTACAGCGTAGATATCATTGCAGAGCTCGTTAGCCAGGCTCGCGAACAAGTTACCCGGCTTGCTCTCAATAATGTATCAATCGAAGAAGTCGATGCGGCTGATGGCTGGGTGACCCAGGCTCCCTATGATGCAATACTCATTACCTCCGTTATCCCCAGACTAACTGACTCAATGAAAAACAGCTTATCTGCGAGTGGACGAATTGTTACAATTCTGGGTTCACCTGAAGAGCAATATGTTAACCTTTGCAAACCAGATAAAAACGGTAACTGGGAATACGAACAATTATTCCCTGTTCAGGCCAAACCTATGATTAATGCTGAACAACCGAATCAATTCGTTTTTTAACCCGGAGTGAATTCCTGATATTCAGTATTTACTTCAAAAATAGTAGGTTCAGAGTGAATTTTAATCACTTTGTAAAATTCATTTACAAATTCAGGGATTTACTCATAATTTAGTACTCAAAATTAACGACTCCAATGGGTTACAATGTAAACACTGCAGATTACTGACTATCACGGCTGGAGGCAAAGCAATATTGACCTCTCAGCAAATAAATTCAGGGACAAGCCCGGAATATCGGTGTGACCAGGCTTCATAATAAAAGACGACTTACAGGTAATAAAATGAAGAAAACGATTACAACAGCAATCAGTACTTTTCTGATTATCTCATCGATAAGTGCGCAAGCGGACAATTTACTCGATGTTTATAACATTGCGAAAGACAATGACCCCATCATTTTAGCCAGTGAAGCAGGACGAATGGCAGCTAATGAAAGAGTCAACCAGACAATGGCCTCATTACTGCCTCAACTTAATGCGTCAGCAAAATACGCGGTCGCTAACAGTGAGTCAAATAGCACAACAACAGGTACCTTTACACCCGCCTCCTCAGGCACACCACCTGTAGCAATTGTTGACAACGGCTGGGATGATAATGACCAGACAACTACTGGTTATAGCGTTGTTTTACAACAGGAAATTTATAATCATGCTTCCTGGCTGAATTTGAGGCTTTCTGAAAAACGAGCGTTACAATCAAACATTACCCATGAAGGCGCTAAACTTGACCTGATTGTTCGAGTCGCAGAATCTTATTTTAATGTGCTCGCAGCCAAAGATAGTGTTGCGTTTGCTAAATCAGAAACCGAAGCCGTTTCTAAAGAACTAGCTCAGACCAAACAGCGTCATGAAGTAGGTCTTATCGCAATGACCGATGTACATGAAGCACAATCTCGTCACGATCGCGCCGTAGCGAATCAGATAGCAACTCAGAATTCACTTGATAATTCACATGAGGTATTGCACCAGTTAACGGGTCAGTATCACTATAATTTACTGGCTCTCAAGGAGAAAATATCACTGAGAAAACCACAACCTGAAAATATTGATCAATGGGTTAAGGCTTCAGAAACCAGTAACATCGATCTAAAAGCTTCAAAAGTGGCAATGGAAATCGCCAAAAAATCCATATCTGCAGCGCAAGCAGGACATTACCCAACGCTAAACCTGGAAGCCAGTTACTCAGACATGGATACTGACACTGACACATTGGGCTCTCAACGGTTCAATAATACTCAAGGGATAGCTGACTCAAATGTTGACGGTAGCGGCCAGGATAGTGGTATAGCAATAAAATTTAATGTACCCATTTATTCAGGTGGCAGAACACATTCTCAATCAGAAGAAGCGCACCAGCTCTATATACAGGCGGCTCACAATATGGAAGGTCAGCATCGCCGAGCGGTCAGTTTAACAAGAAGTTCCTATTTAGGCGTTGTTGCCGCAGTAAGCTCTGTGAAAGCATTAAATCAGGCGGTTATTTCTGCTGACAGCGCTCTGGAAGCAACTCAGGCGGGATTTGAAGTGGGTACTAGAACTATCGTCGACGTATTACTACAAACTCAACAGCTTTATGACGCCAAAAGACAATATGCTCGTTCTCGCTATGACTATATTTTAAATACTTTAAAACTCAAGCAGGCGGCAGGTACGCTTACAGAAGCTGACTTATCTCAAATAAATAATATGTTACGTTAGTTTATATTCCAACTTAACATTTACTCGGTAAAAATGAGCGGCGTAGTATAAAATGTGCCACTCATTTTTCTTTTGACTGAAGACAAAGGCAACGCTTTCCCCTATAATCCCACTCAATTAATAATCAACAGATTGAATTAATGGCTGGAAAAAAGAAAAAAACGCCTGAAAATACAATTGCTCAAAACCGCAAAGCTCGGCACGACTACTTTATTGAAGATACCTTTGAAGCAGGACTGTCTCTCGAAGGCTGGGAAGTGAAAGCTATGCGAGACAAAAAAGCAAACCTGACAGACTCTTATGTCATTATTCACAACAGTGAAGTTTACCTTCATGGTTGCCACATTTCGCCATTGATTACCACTTCAACGCATATAAAAGCGGTGCCAACAAGAAACCGCAAGTTGCTTCTGCATAATGCTGAAATTGGTAAGTTGATAGATGCTCAACAAAAAGATGGCTATACTATCGTTCCTTTGTCACTTTACTGGGTCAGAAACCGAGTCAAGCTGAAAATTGGAACTGCCAAAGGTAAAAAATTACACGATAAGCGCGCCACAGAAAAAGCAAAAGAGTGGAATAGAGATAAACAGCGCATCATGAAAAATAACTTTGATTAATTGACAGATTAAATGCTTAATTCTTATTGTAAATTTCTTCTGTTTGCCAGCAGTCTGCTATTGACTGCTTGCGGGTTATTACCAAAAAATATGGGAAGCCAGCCGACTCATCCGCCCGAACAGTCATCGTTAAAATCTCTTATAGGTCAAAATACGCAAACAAACTCAGCAATCCATCTACTGGAAAAAGGCAAAAAACAGGAAGCTGCGCAACTCATCAAAGAAGTACTGAAGATCAATCCACACCACGTCACAGCAACGCTACTCAATAAACAACTGCTCCAACCAGCTTCAGCTATCTTTAAAACTCAGAGAATCACTCGCTATCGAGTTAATTCAGGAGACACATTAGGTAAAATAGCTGAAGAATGGCTCGGTAACTCATTATATTTTGTCAGCCTTGCAAAACTCAATCAAATCAAAGTACCACTCAATTTACAACCAGGAACGTTGCTGAAAATTCCAGTAACAGAATTGAGTCCATTAGCTATTCAGGAAAGTCGTCGCTCTAACGCTAACATTCAGCTTTTAATCAAATATCGAAAACGACAAGCTTATTTTGAAGGTCTCAGTAAAAGTAACTCACTTTTTGTTGTAAAAAGCGATCTGAACAAACTGCTTCATCAACATCAGCTATTGTTAAATTCACTGGCTCGTTCAACCGTTTCTTTGAGCAAACGAGCAGATATGATCATTCAAATTAACGAGCTGAAGAATTTTGGCCGAAATAAACAACAAAAAAGACAATACACTCACTTTATTAACACACAAAACAGATTATTGCTACTCGACGAAGCCTCACTATTATTTAATGATAAAAGCTATATTGACGCTGCAAAGAAAATGATTAGCGCTAAAAAATTTGAACAGTCTGGCGATCTTTTGAATAATAACCAGACAAATAATAATCAGCATTATCATGGACCAGTCTCCTTACCAGAGATTGAAAAAAGATTGATTGAAAAACTTCATGAACAGGCTGTTGTTCTCTATAGAAAACATGAATTAAAGCAAGCGCTTCAACGTTGGACATTAGTTTTGCAGTTAGAACCTCATAATGAGCTCGCTCAAAAATATACGGAAAGAACCCAGAAATTACTGACCAAGCTCAACCAGATTTAAGGTTCGGACTTATATCAAACTGTTTGACTCTCTTTTTTCAATAATATAAGCGAAATAAACTGGAAGTTGCCACTGTGGAACAAATAAATCGAAGTGCGCTAGTTAGCTTTTCCGCACAACAAATGTATCAGCTGGTCGATGATATTACTCACTATCCTGAATTTGTTCCCCATTGTAAAAACGCAATAGTTATTCAAAGAAACCAGAAAGAAGTGACTGCACAGCTGGAAATATCTAAGGGTGGTATTGCCAAATCCTTCTCCACCATCAACAGGCTTACACCGGGTAGCCGCATACATATGCAACTGATAGATGGACCCTTTAAATACCTCAGTGGAGACTGGGAATTTACACCATTGAGTGATGACGCCTGCAAAATCGAACTCAACCTGGAGTTTGAGTTTTCAAACAAATTGACTTCAATCGCTTTTGCCGGGATTTTCAAGCACCTGGTTCAGTCGATGGTCAAAGCGTTTACAGACAGAGCCGAAAAAATTTATGGCTGATCAGATTAACATAGAGCTTATTTATGCCTTGCCAGAAAAGCAGGATCTTCTCACTATTAGCATTACTCCAGGAACCACTATAGAACAGGCGATTCAGCTTTCCGGCATTTTAAAACAATATCCTGAAATAGACCTTCAACAAACCAAAGTTGGAATTTTCAGTAAAGTGACACCGTTAGATACTGAATTAAGAGAAGGAGATAGAATTGAAATCTATCGGCCACTGCTCATCGACCCTAAACAGGCCAGAATAAAAAAGGTCGCAAAAAAGAAGTAATGACCAAATCTGGTCTGAACTAATTCACCTGCTAAGTACTGGAATCTTCATCGGGCCTGATTAATAGTCCATCGGTGGTAATCATCAACTGATAAGATTTTTTTTCATCCGCATTTACAAAACTCGCCGAACCGTGCTCCACATCCAGTAAAAATGACAAGACTTTAAAATCCTCGCGCCACTGAGCAACACCTTCGCCGGTTTTATTGCTAATAGCAAAAACCGTTCGTTCCTTACTCGACTCATCTTCAATAGAACGATAACGCCCCACCACTCGCTCCAACCGATATGCGGTATGTAATCCCAGAATATTCGTCCAGGGTTTCCACTTTAACACATAGGCATCAACCAGTAATTCATCACCTTTTAACGCGAATACCTGCTGACTTCCATCGGGAAATAACAAACGGGCATTAAATCTCTGTTCTGCCAGCGGTGAAACAACAATTCGAGCAACCGATTCCTCACGTACCAACGCCTGATAACCAATCGTACCAATGACAATGACAGATATAGTTGAGGTAATCATAAAGAAAAGCAGGAAACTGCCAAGCCTTCGAATACTTGCAAATACCCTCACCCGTTTTACCTGGCTTAACAGAGAAACCAGGTAATACAAAGATATTAATCCAGTAAAGGCAGCAATGATTAACAACGGATTAATATTTTCTACAACAGGCATAATGGCTTCCCGAATACCTGGTTACAATGAGTAAAAATGCGAGATAAAAATCTCACTTTATGGAGCTGACCAGGTTTATTCTTAGCGGTTTACTTCTTACAGTATTATTTCAAAGAAAACACTTAATGCTTAGCCAGTCATGTTAACGTAAATCATCTTAACGTCAATTATGTTAACGTCAATCGAAATATCAACCCACCAGGATTAAAATCAACCCAGCTTACAGCATCAAGAGAATAAAGTTTATATCAATAGGATTCATCTTTATGTGAAACAATATCCAGTTCTACTGTTTCAGCTATCTGATTATCAGGTTTAATCTGACGGCGTATCTTCGCCTGTTTAATAGTGCGCGTTCTTTGAACATCGGAGTTTTCAAAACGATGCTCCAGATAATTAGCCAGGCGGTTAAATGCTGAGAATAATAACCCCGCCTCGTCATTTCTTTCTGTAACCAGCCGTGCGTCAATTCTGCCCAACGCCATTTTATTCAAAGCCTGAGTCACCCGCTGATAATCATTCGAAGTACGTTTAGCCAGTGATAACGTAATAATAAATACAACAATTAATGTCAGCATCATCACTACCAGCATAGTAACCAGCGTCATTCTGGATGCCGAATACATCAAATCGGCACTAAAGGAAATATATAGAAAACCCAGCTTTTTCTCCGCATAAACAATCGGCATAGCTATATCAAACAGAACCGTTTCATCATCAAGCTGTCGCTGAAAAATATCGGTTTTATCCAGGGTTCTCATCAATTCTCGGTCCGGCGGTGGCGTAAAGTTTTTACCCACCAGATCATGATTAGTCGCGGCCAGAATACTGTTATCATTATCCATCAGAATCACACTTTTGAGCTGTTCGTTATGGCTGGCATCATTAACCAGAGCGTTAAGACCAACCGTGTCATCTAGTAACAATGATTCAGAGCTTTTGTAAGCCACTGACTGCGCAATTGAACGCCCGTAATCAAAAGTAATTCCAGACAAAGCTTTAAACTGCATAAAATAGACAACAACCAGGCCGATGCACATTGAAGTAAACACCACGCCGGCCATAACGGCGCTCCACTTCAATTTCAAAGACACATACTCTTTAGAATGAGGCTGTGTCTTGTCCGCTATTTTTCCCTGAATGCTGCGTAATTCAGCCGTTAAACTCAAAGCATTCATAAAACGCTTTTCCGGATTTTTCTGCAATAGCTTACGAATCAAATCTTGTAAATCATCCTGAACCTTATCTTCAGAGATATGCAGTTCTGGAGGTTTGTTCTTTACAATCTGTTTAAACAAATCACTCAGATCATCGGCAACAAAAGGTGGTAATCCCATTAACATCCGATAAATAAGGACACCCAGAGAATATAAATCGGAACGGTCATCCATTGTTTCGCCAAGTACCTGTTCAGGCGACATATACTCGGGAGTGCCCATCACTTTATTGGCACTTTGTCCTTTATTGGTTAAGTTATCATCTAGCTGAGCAATACCAAAATCAGTCAGTTTAATCGTTTTTTTATCCTTTAATACAACAATATTACCGGGCTTGATATCCCGGTGAACCACACCACGCTTATGCGCATAACTCAGTGCTTTTGATAACTGAAATGTCATTGCAAGCACGGTTTTCAGGTTAAGCTTGCCCTGGTTAGCTAAAATTTGCTCAAGCGTTGCGCCTTCCAGTAGCTCCATACCAATGTAAGGCTTATTATCAGCAATACCAACGTCAAAAATGGTAACAATTCCAGGGTGGGTCAATTGTGCTGCCAGACGCGCCTCTCTGATAAAGGCATCTCTATATTCTTCATCAAGCGCCAGCTGGGGTCTTAGAACTTTAATCGCCAGAAACCGATCAAGCTGAGGATCATAGGCCTTGTAAACAAAAGCAGTCGCGCCGCGCCCTACCTCATTTAAAATACGATAACGTCCCAACGACTGGGACAATGACTGGCTATTTTCAAGAGTATCACTAACAGGTTCTGCTTCAGAAATATCGTTTTTTGACATATTAAATTAGAGGATTAAATAAATTAAACCGGCAAATCCCAGTAATAAAACCAACCCCACAGACATTAACATGAGATGTTTAAACGGTTTTCGTTGAGGTACAGGCTCATCAATCAGCATAAAAAGAAATTCAGCCCCGGCAAAAGAAACTCTGTCTCCGGGTACAATAACACTTTCAGCAACTTTTTTCCCATTAACATACGTTCCATTAGACGATAACAGGTTAAAAACTTTCCAGGAACTTCCATTTTGAATAATGTGTGCATGAATAGAAGAAACACTGGAATCTTTTAGCACAATATCACTATTCGGCCTGCGTCCAACCTCCAGTTTATGCTGATTTAGCACAAACTTTTGACCATTAACACTTTTGCTCACACCAACCAGTGCAGGCATTCTTGCATCATCCGAAGACGAATGCAGCAGCTCCCCGGCAATCATTCTATTAACATCATCGGCATTAAATACCTGGGTGCCCTGCGGACCAGTTACTGAGTCTTTTTTTTGTACTTTAGCCACTCTCTACGCTCCTTTTACCCGTTCCATTAATTGTTTCTATTAAATAGTGCACAAAAACCAGACTTTAAACGCTCAATAACCGTTGGTTCCGATTTTATCGGCGAATCTACCAGAATAATACTGATGTTATCCTTACCACCCACAGCCTTCGCTTCGTCTACCAGTGTGGCAAGTTTTTCCTGGTTATCCAAATCCTGCTTTAAAACCGCTGCAATTTTTTCATCAGTCAGTTCATCAGTCAACCCATCACTACAGAGTAGTAACTGCTGACCCGCCAGCCAGCGACCTTTAACGGTATCTACACTGACAGTTTCGATTTCAAGTGAGCCTAAACATTGTGTAATCATATGTCTTTGTGGGTGCTTCAGTGCATCTGTTGCGGAAATAAGCCCAGACTTCATCAACCTGACCACTAACGAATGATCTTCAGAAACCTGTGACAACCGGCGTTTATTCTCATCCCATAAATAAGCTCGGCTATCACCCACCCAGGCAACCTCATAATCGAGAATATCACTGGTGACCGCAACAATCGTCGTTCCCATACCATATTGATCACTGCCCTTGCTGCCAGCCTCCATAATACGGTGATGTGCCAGCTCTATGGCCTCGGTAAGCTTACCGGTCCGACTAAATTCTTCAGCAATCGTATCAGACGCCAGCTGACTGGCAACTTCACCACAGGCATGTCCGCCCATGCCATCGGCCACCAACCACAGGTTGCCGCTACAATAAAGCGAATCTTCGTTAAGCTCGCGTACACTGCCTACATCAGTGATTTGAGCAAAACTGCTGATATTCTGGACATTAGTATCCATAGTTTTTTTCTACTTTCAGCAATAATTTCAAATATTTATGCTACAAATATTTTATCTATGACATTAAGTGTGGCATAATTTAGTTAACCTTTCGAGTACTAAATCGATGCATAACCCACACTTTTGGGGGCGACATGGCTTCGACGAGGATTACAAAACTTGAGGTGCATGCCGAGGTGTCAGCGAACCTCGTACCCACTAGCTGAACTTGTATAGTTGCAAACGACAATAACTACGCTTTAGCCGCTTAAGGCTAACTGTTGCTTCTGAGCGTCACTGGTAGGAAGTTTAACAGTCATTTACAGAGACTCGCGTGTAAGGGCGTTTGCCCCCCAAGCGTTAAAACTAAGCAAACTCGCTCGGAACCTCCTGTTAGTCGGATCAGTTCTGAGTTAATTTAAAGACTAACTAAGCATGTAGTGCCAAGAGCAGAGGATTTTCGGACGCGGGTTCGATCCCCGCCGCCTCCACCAATTTAAAAAGGCCAACCCTTCTCGGTTGGCCTTTTTTATTACTACTCCCCCACTCTACACGCCATACAGCACAAGCCCTTACGGACTTTAACCCATTTTAGTTTCAGACTTTCAAACATCAAATACTCTCTACTGCCGAATGCTCTCTACGGGTTAACAGCTGTTTGCGCTACAAAGTCCGAAAATCAGAAAAAACAACTTACAAATCAACAAGTAACGGCAGCAATCAAATAAGGGGTTTGATACTGGCATTGGACAGGCTGAGGGGAATAAACACTATAAAATCCGTAAGTTCTCAAAAAGCTGTGGCAGCGTAAGATATTGTCTATAAAGCTATACGTCAATAGATCACAGGTACTTCAGCAATAGATCAATGTAAATAAAT
>JADGFG010000254.1 GCA_016743995.1 Kangiellaceae bacterium
AGACAGAGATTATTGGGGAAATGGCTTATTTAAAAGGTATTGCCGTTCGTCCATCGAGTTCTATCAGACAATATGCTCAAAAGGTTTATGACTCTGTTGAAGTGGGTAAAACACTGGGAGTTGATTTCGTATTAAGCGGTAGTTATTTAAAGGAAGATAATAATATTCGGTTAAATATTGAATTACTGGAAATTGAAAGTAGTCAGTTATTGTGGCGTGGCAAACAGATAGAGGTCGATTACAAAAATGCTTTTTTACTTCAGGATATCGTTGCTGAAAAGGTGATTGACAGACTTAATATTCAATTTGGCGAGCAGGAACTGAGCCGAATAAAAAAAGACGTTTCTGATGACCCGTTAGCTTATGAGTATTATTTTAGAAGTATTTCCTATCCGCAGACTGCAGAAGGTAACCTTTTAGCTGTCGAAATGTTGAAAAAATCAATTGCATTAGATGATCGTTTTGCACCTGCTTATGTACAGCTGGGTAACCGGTTAAGACGGTTACAACAATATGGACTGTTTGATACAAATACACCGCAGTCAGCAGAAAGCTATTATCTTAAAGCGCTAGCGTTAAACCCCGAGTTAATTGCGGCGCTTTCGTATTTAGCCATGTATTATACTGAAACTAACCGTATTGACCAGGCTGTACTGTTAGCGAGAAAAATGCTGGAGATTAATTCTGACAGTGCGAGCGCACACTTCACTCTGGGTTATATTTATCGTTATGCGGGTGTCGTAGAGCTCGCTATAAAAGAAATGGAAAAAGCAGTTGCTATTGATCCGGAAAATCCGGGTTTTCGTTCTCTGATAGGGGCTTATTCAGGAACAGGTCAATATCATAAAGCCTTAAAAACGCTCGAAAACTATCCAGAAAGTCCTTTTACTCACGGTTGGCAAGGTTTAATGTACCGACGGCTGGGCGAAAAAGAAAGCGCTTTAAAGTCTTTTAATGAGGTCATTGCAAATGATCCTGAAGGGCTCTGGGGACAGGTGGCGACCATTCACAAATCTTATATGCTTGGTGATTTTGATCCGGGATTAAAGGCGATAAAAAAACTAGAAAAAACCAACGTTGTTGACGCTGAAACCACCTACTATCTGGCTGCGTACTACGGACTTTTAAATGAGCGTCAATCTTGTTTAAAAGCGTTACGAAAAGCCGTTGAAAGTGGTTATTTTAATGATACTTTTATTAATAATGCTTCTCATTTTGATAGTGTGAGAGCTGAACCAGAATTTGGATCGTTACTCATACTGGCCAGAAAAAAGCGGTTAGCCTTCCAGAACAAGCATTTCTAATTTTTGTTAAAAGTCTTTATTTTTCAATAGAATAGAGTTGTCATTAGCAAATAATTAGATAATTATTTGCCATTCTTCATGTTTTATTTTCCCATTTAATTAATATTTTTCGAGTTTTAATTTTATGGGAATTCTGATTTGTTAAATTTACTGAGCACAAGATTGACATTTTCCATGTTCTTCAATCAACGTCTTTTACCGGCCTGGACTCTTCTTTCTGTAGTGTTTTCTTCTGGATTAGAAGCGGCAGTCCAGATTAATCCAGCCGCGCTTATTACCAGTGAAGGAAGAGGGAGTGTGACCTATCAGGTGATGCTTGATGTAGCACCTGCTTCCGGAGAAATTGTGACGCTGACACCGGTTGTTGAGGACGGTACCGAGTTATCGGTATCGGGACCGTTAGTGTTTAATATTGACAACTACCAGACGGCTCAGTTAGTCAGCGTCACCCCTTTAATGGATAACATTATTGATGGTAGTGTTCTTTCAAATATTCATCACCAGGTATCCGTTAATCTGGCTGGTGGAGTCTATGAAAATACAACGGCCCCTGATATTACAGTCAATAACGAAGATGTCGATGGGGCAGCGCTGATTGTTCAACCGGCTTCTGGTAGTTCACTCTTTTTATCTGAAGGTACAGCACAAACGGTAACTTTTAGTGTTGGCGCTCGTAGACCGAATAGCGATATTCTCTTCAATTTAAATCAATCGAACTTACAGGGAAATACTTCAGAATTAGTCGTTTCATTAAACGCTGCGAACAATTTTATGCAAACGGTAGAGGTTATGGCGGTTCATGATGGTGTGGTTGACGGTGATCTGCCGTTTACCATAGTAACTGACGCGGTAATCTCTACTGATCTATCTTACTCAGGGATAAACCCGGTTGATATTCAGGGCCTTGCAATCGATAGTAAAATAGAGACTTCTGTAGCGGTATATCCCAGCCTCATAAGAATCGTGGAAGGAGGAAAGCCAGCAAGTTATCAGGTCGAGCTAAAAGGCACGCCGTTACCCGATGAAGTGGTGACAATTACGGCTGTGAGTAATGACGTGAGTGAAGCAACCGTCTCGACACCGGTTCAATTTAATGAAAGTAACTTTAATCAACCACAAGTGATTAGTGTGACACCCGTTTCCGATGGTGGTAACGATGGCGATGTTCAAAGCACAATTACGCTGATTACTTCCAGTAATCTGGCAAATGGTCATTATTCAAATATAAAGGAAAGAAGCGTTTCTTTTGTCAATATCAATACTGATGGCGTGCGTATGATTGCTGTTGAGCCTTCTGCGAGTGCTGAATTAATGCTTAAAGAAGGGCAGACAAAAACTATTAATGTGAGTACTGCAGGCTTGCGGCCTCTGGGCGAAGTCAGCTTTGCCATCACTGGCGATAATGCGCAGGGAGTCATCAGTAAAAGTCAGATTGTACTTAACCAGGATAATGATTTTAAGGATAGCTATGAGTTAACCGCACTTCATGATGGCGTTATTGATGGTGATCAGACTTTTAAAGTAATCGCTTCGTCCACGCAGTCTACAGACTCCGGTTATTCGGGGCAAACACCTCTAACGGTAAATCTGTTAGCCATTGACAATGCCATTGAGGCTGGCGTCGTTTTGTCTCCAGCGGTTTTACAAAGTATTGAAGGTGCGGGCTTTGTGAGTTATCAGGTTTATCTGGAAAAAGCGCCTGCAAATGATGAGGTAGTGACTTTAATGCCAGCAAGTGAAGACACTACTGAAGCGACTGTGAGCGGGGCGTTAGTTTTTAATGCTTCAAATTTCTCTGTGCCGCAGCTGGTTACCATCACACCGATAAAAGATAATGTCGTTGATAACGATCAAACGCTTAATATTACCCATAATGTTTCCAGTAGTTTAACTGATGGCAATTATTCTGGATATCGAGCAGGTCATGTGACTTTAACCAATCGCAATATTGATAACGCACAGCTTGTTGCCATTCACCCGGCGCTTGGCGCTGAATTATTTATCAATGAAGGAAGTAGTCAGATTATTACGATTAACGTACCTGGGACGAAACCAAAGGCAGATATCGTGGTTGATTTTACTGGTACTTCCGAACAAATCAGCTTGTCTGAAAATACAGTCCTGTTAAATGAGAGCAATCAGTTTACTGCAACGCTGGCGTTAAGTGCAGTAATCGATCAGGTGATTGATGGTGATCAGGTTGTAAGTATCATCAGCTCGCAAACGCGTTCAGATGATCCGGCTTATAATGGCATCAAGCCAGTTGATATCAGCGCGGTAGCTATTGATGTTGATCCGGTGACACCGGGCCAGTTGAGTTTTCAGCTGACGCAAGATACCGTTAACGAAAATGCGTCAACAGTGAACCTTCTGGTTGAACGTACAGGCTCAACCATAGGAGAAGCAAGCGCAGAGCTAGTGTTTACCAACCAGAGTGTGACTCAACAGGATTACTCATCTCCTAAGGCACTAATTACTTTTGCCAATGGAGAAAGCCGCCAGACAGTGAGTTTGATAATTGTTGATGATTTAAATGTGGAAGAAACAGAAAGCCTGATTGTTTCATTGCGTAACCCTGTTAATGCCAGTCTGGGAACTAATCACAGTAGTCAGGTTTTTATTACTGATAATGATACTAAAGTATCATCCGGTGCCACTTCAAATAGTTCGGGTGGCGGCGGGGGGATGGATTGGATGTTCTGTATGTTTCTGGTAATTGGCAGGTATCTTATTTATCGTCTCCGTTACACACAGCCTTGCTCTTAACCAGGCTTTGTGTAGCTGTTTTATCTCTGCTTTATAACTACTTAGTGTAAAAGTTGCTGAAAGAAAAAATGAGTCAGGTAAAGATAGGTGACCGGATCATCGGTTTTGCAAAGCAGAATGATGGGGTGCTCTTCTTTATAAAATAAAGCTTTGGCTTTTCCAGATGAGAGTAACGTCTTTTGCTCACTGCTCAGGTTCTTAAAATGGGACAAAAAATCTGAATCAATTTTGTTTTTAAAAATAAAGAGGGTTTTAGACAGGTGATTACGCTCTGCTATCAGGTCTAACTCATATTTTAAGGATTCAGTTGCTTCAACAGCCATGCAGACGGCAATCGCCTCATCAACTAACTGAGTGATTTTTTCTTTCCAGGTAGCATCATTGCTGTTATCCACTGACTGTTTTAGCGTTCCTGATAAATTAAGCTCTCCTTTGGGGTTCGCAAAAGAGAATGTGGGACCAATGTTCCAGAATTTATTGTATAGTAAGTCATCCAGATTTTTAATTCTATTTTCCTGAACAAAACCTCGGTACAGCATTGAATGTTTTGATTTGCCAAACTTTACTTTTTTATTTTTGAATGCGCGAAGTAATATCACCGGTTTTCTGTTATCTAGCTCTCGATATTGGTCAATGTTTTTACGGTTAACCGCGCTGGAAAATTTTCTGAACAATGAAGCAGCCTTGCTTAGTAGTAATGCAATCACTGGAATAACAATAATTGCACCGATTAAATTGCCGATTACCATCGACGTCATTTCGTCAGCCACATGATTGATGTTCTGAGAGTAATCGTAATGCCTGTCAAAATTATCTCTCCATCGAGCAGTGCTTCCCATTAAACGAACAGGTGACAGAAAAACAAAATAGATGCTGATAAAGTAAATGCCATTGGAAATAAACGACAAAAAGCTCGACAGATGTTTTGCTGGTATATTATTTTGTTTCAACTTCACCCATTTAAATGGAGAGAGTGCCGTTTTGAAAAAGTTAGTGTTCTCTTTTTCCACAAATAATGAATACTCCGGCTCATTATGTAGTTTAATTGCCGACTTTAAACCATCAATTGAAAGTTTCATTAACTTAAACCATAAGTAGAACGAATAAAATATAGAAATGATAATGAAAGGGGTGAAGTATTTATTGGTCTGATCGGCCATTGTTCCAAAAGCGACTACAATGGCAAGGTATCCAAGCAGGTTTATAAATTGAAATAGCAGGAGTGATAACTTGAGCTGTTTTAGCTTTCCATTTCTGATACTTAAAAGGACTTTCCAGAAGAGAAAACTCAGCGGGATTGTGTAGAGT
>JADGFG010000024.1:0-26630 GCA_016743995.1 Kangiellaceae bacterium
CAGGCGGAAGCTCTCCAAATGTATGTAACCCAAGAGGCTGATTCTGAGATGCCAGTTCTTCCAGGTAACGATGCAACTCATCCATAAACTGAGAAAAATGGCTCATAATCTTTTCTTCTGGCCAGTCAAAATCTTCACAGAGTGTTGAGTCAATACATAAATTCATAATTTGCGTTGCTGTTTTTTGTTTCACACCACCTTTATCCAGAGAGCTATATTGATGCATTAACTCATGCATTTCTGCCATTTCTCCCTGTAGTCCTGCCGCCGCAAATGGCGGCGTCATATGTGCAAAAACCGTTGCACTTCCTCGACGCTTTGTTTGCATGGCTTCGCCAACATCATCAACAATAAATGGGTAAAGCACAGGCAAATCCCAGACTGCCAGATTAGGTCCATCATATCGGGATAAACCTCTTTCTTTACCGCCAAGATACTCCTGTGAACCGTGAGTTCCCAGATGAACGACAGCATCACTCTTCCAGTACTCCCTGATATAATAATAAGCAGCCAGGTAATAATGATTCATTGGCACATCTCCCCGGTGATAAAGCAGTACATCCTTCGCTTTACTATCTGCTCTGGGCGGCTGCCTCAGTACCAGCATGTTGCCATTTTTAATACGTGGGATAACAAAAAAGTCGGTACCCTCTCGATTGACTACCATAAAATTGTCTTTCGCCTTGCCCCATCGTTTATTGATTGGCTGAGTAACAGATTCTGGCAAGGTGTTAAACCAATTCAGATAATGATCAACAGGCATCAGCTCTGCAAGATCATCCTCGATTAATGCATCCAGTTGATAGTCCTGATAAAAGGGATTTAGTATTCTGTTAACTTTGTCAGTAAAAAAAGATGACTCGACACCTTTCAGATCATAACCTTCACTCTGCAAGTGATAACTGATCTGCTTCAGGCTTTCTGCGACATTCAGAAAAGAAGCCCCCATATCTCGATCACCCCAGAACATGACAGCTAAACGTTTGTCCTTAACAGGCTTTCGTTTCAGATTAGATATTTTTAATGTTTTATTAACAAGATGTGCTAACTGATAATCAATAACTTCTGCTTTTTCAGATTCCTTATTAACTGCCGCAATAATTTGCGGGTCAATAACGCCAGCCGATTCTGGCAGTACCAGAATAAAGGGAGTCATTCCAGCAGATATCCCCTGCTTGTCCTGCTCCCAGGCTTTCTGATCACCAGAATACCAGGTTAACGCCTGAATAACCGGGACACCCATTTTTTCAAACTCTGACTTACGTTTATTGGCCCAGTGAATGGTTCTAAAATTCACAATACTGTCAATAATAACCTGACCATTACGGGATATTAAATGTTGATAGGAAGAAACTTCTGGACTCACTTCAAAGAAAAAGGGAATTACAATGGCTCCTTTATCTTCAAATGCTTTAATCGTTGCATCGACCACACTGGTTTGTGATGATTCAATCAATGCTCTTTGTAACATAATTCCAATAACAGGCTGTTCCTTGTTATTAAATTCCTTGTTATCAAATTCCTTGTTATTAAATTCACTATTATCAGGTTTATTGCCGTTAAGTTCATTCCTGTTAAATTCCGTTTTAATATTCTTCCAGTTAAGATATTGCTTTAGTTCGGGAAAGACCTGATTTTTGTATTGAGAATGATAGATTCCAACTTCAGGATATATAACAGGCTTGCCAATTTTCAAATCATTCTCACTATTCGAACTTGAAGTTAATATTTCTCTGGTCAGATAACTTGCCATACGAGAAAAATTTTTGTCGCCTCCATTATCATAGTAGTCAAACAAATATTTTGCCTGTAGCTGGCTCACTCCGCTGATGAGCGGTGACTTATCCAGCCACTTCAATGAAACAAATTTTGTTGATTTAAATTTGTCGACTAAAGGCGCATATTGTTTAAATTCTTTCTTTGATTCTCTAGTGGAAGATGCATCAAATAAAACCAGCTTGTATTTTTTAAAAAGAAGCGCGGCTTCTTTTGCATTTTTTAATGCCGAACTCGATCTGACATCAACGGTGATCCCCGATTGTTCTGCATAGAATTTAAAGCGTACAGCCTTCGCTTTAAAGGTATGATTTGTCCTGAGAAGTAAAATCCGTTGGCTTGAATCATCGGATAAAATATTTGATTTATTGGTACCTGCCTGATTTTCTATTTCAAAAGCAGCTGAAAACTGGAAAAAAACTATACCAGCCAGCACAATAATTATTGTTAATACCCTCACAAACAACCTCAATACATTAAAATAAAAAGATAACGTAACAGCGACATTTCAAACCTGTTGAAGGCTCAATTATTTTGCTTCTGGCACATAAATAATACTTCCATCTTTCATGCGATAAGCAACGCCAGCTTTTTTTCCGTCACCCGCTCCCATTTCTCCCTCGCTCTTAAAGCTCTCAATTTTTTCTCCTTTTTTAATAATAATTTCCATATCTGGTTTCCCTGCATTTTTAATCACAGTCACATCTTTTTCAGTAAAGGGATTGAGTGGGTTTTGTGCTATTGAAATCAGTAGCGCAGCTATCAACACAAGAAAAACATCAACCAGATTGACCAGAGATAAAGCGGGATTTATTGATTCATTTTCATCAAGCAGCCTCACTGATTAAGCCCTCATCTGATTCTTCGGCCTTTTTTAATGAGCTCCTTTTAAGCATAGGAGCTATTGCCACCAGTTCTTTTGCCAGCCATTTAGTTTTTACGTTCGCAATCCAGAAAGTAATCGATGAAATAACCAGACCAAAGATAACAGCAGAAAATGCGACGACAAGGTTCTCTGATATTCCCTGTATATTTCCATCTGCAAGACTCTTTAAAGCCGGCCCCATTGGAATCATTGTCGCAATCAGCCCTAACATGGGAGCCAGGCGACTCACACTACGGACACCCTGTAAAATCTCCATCCCTGCCACATCAAGCTGATCTTTAGAAACTTGCGGATGATGATAAGCAATTTCAACCAACTGATATCCTTTTAAGTCAATTTCACTCTCATCATCACGAGTTCCCTGGCCAGCATTCAGTGCTTGTAAATAAGAAGCATAATTACGTCTTCGCTGGTAACACTGAAAAAAGAAAGTACCTGATACATATAAGCTGTAACCAAAGAGTAGGACCAGCATGATAATAACGGGTGCCATAAAAAAATCTGACAACTCATACATTAGATTTTCTAACCAATGAATGCTCATAATACTCAACTCACTCTCTGAATTTAATTCGCTTATAAAGACCAGGTTAAAGCCAGACGAAACTCTGTTCCGGGTTCCTTCAGGTTTTCAATTGAACTGGAATCTTTATCCAGCCCCTGTATATTTGCCCAACGGGCATATTCTTTGTCAAGCAGATTGAAAGCACCAACTCTCAACTTTAAGTCACTTGAATAATTATAAAACGCAGTCAAATCAAGCAATCCATACCCGGCGGCAGTGATACTTTCATCGTCTTTAACTTTGTCTTTTTTATCAACCAGCGTTGCAATGGTTTCAAATCCCCAGGAGCCATCACCACTTTCGAATACCATCGCGACAACAGCAGATAAAGGATCAATATGATTTAAATTTTCATGAGTTTCTTCATCTTTTCCTTTCGACCATGCAATTGAATTTCTCAATCCAAAACGGGGTGAGAGCTGCCAGAAACCAGACAATTCCGCACCTGAAATTCTCACTTTACCCAGATTGCTATCCTGGTATAAACGCACGCCTCTCTGTTCTCCAACGAATGAGGAATTAATGAAATCTTTATAATGATTGTCATAAATGGCAAAAGTAAAGAAACTATCTTGCTGGCGAGACTTGATTCCCAGCTCATATCCCTGACTTTTTTCTGGCTTGAGGTCTGGGTTTGGTACAACACCATACCGATAAGCCAGATTAATATACGACAAGTTGGCTTCATCATAACTCGGTGCTCTGAACCCTTCTGCATATTGTAAAAATATTGCCGTATCTTCAAACAGTTCGTATATCAACCCCAGATTTTTTGATACCTCGCTATTATCGGCCGACTTTATTTCATAACCCATATCAATAATCGGTTGCACACCCTGTTCATCGGCTTCCATGTCGATCTGGTCATAACGTATACCGGGTATTAAAGTAAAACCACTTTCGCCAAATACCATTTCATCCTGCAAATAAATACCAGTTAGGGTTGTTTCAGTATCAGGAAATGTTTTATTTGGGAATACTTCTGGTGGAGCGCCAGGATAAGCGCGTATTGCACAAATAACCTCGCCAGAGCTCAATTCTGTTTCACATCGATATCTCGGTCTTTCTGTGGAAACAACTTCATAATTTATGCCATAAACTAATGAGTTGATAACAGTGCCACTCTCAACCGTCTTATACCATGTAGAAGAAATCCCTTTGATACGCTGATTAAATTCAAAATCAGTCACTCGTTGTGTATTTGTTCTGTTGCCAAAAGGCGCATGCGGAAAAGAAAAACTGGAGGGCCTGATTTCCTGAGTATTTTGTACCGCATCGGCCTGTTGATAATATACACTGGTGTCTATTTTATCGACAATAGAACTTTCCCCACTCCAGGAATGAGTCATACTGAAGCGATTTCTATCGGTGTCATCCAGACCAGACCTGGGAAGCTCAGGCGTATCTGCGGCTGTTAGTTGATATTCGATTTCTTCTGCATAAGTGTCTGCTGTCAGTGTCAGCTGATTATTCTCATCGGGTCGATACACCAACTTAAACAACGCGGCTGTTGACTCGCCATCCTGCGGCACCTGGCTACCACTGCCTTTCACATCAAATTCATTAAACTGTTTATGGTTAGCCTGTAATAAATAACCCCAGCTGTCATTTGCTCCTGCAAAGGTAGCGCCCAGTTTTTGCAGATCACTGGCACTTGAGCCTATAGCATTAAGGCGCAAATATAAATTCTGATCGTCAATAACATAATCAGCAGGATCTTTTGATTTCAGTAAAACCACTCCGCCCAGAGCATCAGCACCATATAGCGCAGAGGCCGGACCTCGAATCACCTCAATACTTTTAAGATCATCCAGTTCATAGCTGTCATTACCGTAAGCGCTGGGTCCCGCGGAATAGACATCGCTGCTTTTAATACCATCCATCAGCATTAATACCCGCTTTCCATTCATACCGCGAATAATAAAACCCTGATTCCCGCCTCTTTTTGCAGTGCTCATGGACAGGCCAGGCTCATAACGAACAATATCGTTAAAATTAACTGCCATTTGTTTTTCGAGCTCTTCCTTATCAATCAGTGTGATGGTTCCAGCAACATCTTCAATCTGACGAGGAAGACGAGTGGCTGTAACCAGAAGTGTTTCCGAATAACCACCATCATCAACGGAATCGGCAAAAACGGGGTTTAATAAAAGAGTAATTAATACAAAACCACAATTGAGTAATGGTTTCTGGATCGACTTCATTGTGAATCTCCAAAAGCAATAGATGAGTCTTAATATGCGAATGATAATGATTATCATAATCATATACAAGGTTATTCTTCATATTGCTCAAAAAGCGAACAATTTTGAGTATCAGTTAATAGAAAATAAATGAAAAATCAGCTAGCTTGTACTTCAGGTAGCAAGGTCTAGTGCTGATTTTTCTTTGCAATAGCGCCTTTAAAAATAACAACGCTGGAGAAGTATCAATGGAATTTATAAAAATAATCAGGAAAACACTTATTGTATTATCAGGTCTGGGATTTTTTCTAATCACGGCCTGTGGAGGTGGAGGTGGAGGTGGAAACGGTTCTCCACCGGCTACTGCTGACACAACACCTGACGCATTTAGCTTCACCGCTCAATCAACCCTTTCATTATCGACCTGGGTAGAATCGGGCTCAATCGAAATATCTGGCATTAACCAGGCGACTTCTGTCAGCATTGCTGGTGGCGAATATCAAATTAATGGTCAGAGCTTCAGCGGTGCTGATGCTACCGTTGTTTCCGGTGATAACATCAGAGTGCGAGTGCTTTCTGCAGCAAACCTGGCACAATCGACCTCTGCCCGCTTAACGGTTGGTGACGTCAGCGCTGAATTTAATGTCACAACCGTTGATCAGATTTTCAGCAGAGCAGCAAACACAACCTGCATTGCGCCAGTACAGGCAGATAGTGGAAACTCAAATATTCAGCTCAGCGAAGCTTTCCCCAATTTACCCAATATCAATTCACTGGTTGGGCTCTATCAATCACCCGGTGACACCACTCGCTGGTACGCAATGTCGCAAAACGGCAACGTTTACTGGTTTGATAACTCTCCCTCTGCCAATGCTTTAAACAATTATGCTGATCTTTCTGCTCATGTCAGATTCCAGGGCGAGCGCGGCCTGCTAGGTATGGCGTTTGATCCCCAATATGCCGCTAATGGCAGAGTTTACTTCTCTTACGTCAATAATAGTAATCAGTCAATTATTGCCAGATTAACTCATACAGCAAGCCTGCCACTGGATACCAGTAGCCCGCATGTTTTATTAACGCTGACACAACCAGCCAGTAATCATAATGGGGGAAATATCGCCTTTGGTCCTGATAACCAGTTATACATCGGTTTTGGTGACGGCGGAGGAAGTGGCGATAGTTATAATAATGGTCAGAACACACAATCACTCCATAGCACCATAATGCGAATCAACGTCACCGGCGACACTTATACCATTCCTGCTGACAACCCATTCATCAATGACGCCAACGTACGTGATGAAATTTATGCATATGGGCTGCGTAATCCCTGGCGTTGGAGTTTCGACAGACAAACCGGATTACTCTGGGTTGGTGATGTCGGTCAGGGAGCTTATGAAGAAATCGATATTGTAAAAGCCGGGGACAATCTCGGCTGGCCAATCATGGAAGGTAATCATTGCTTTGGTGCAGCAACCTGTAACACTGCCGGATTGACGTTACCCGTTACAGAGTTTGATCATAATAGCGGTGACTGCTCAGTGACCGGTGGTTTTGTTTACCGAGGCCAGAAAATTCCCAGCCTGCAAGGGAATTATATTTACGGAGACTACTGCTCTGGAACCATTCGAACTGCAGTAAAACAACCCAACCAGACCTATGACATACAGCAATTATTATCATCAGGACAAAATATCTCCAGTTTTGCCCAGGGTGCCGACGGCGAAGTTCTGGTGCTGGCACTCAGCGGACGAATCTATCAATTTACCGATACACAGGCAGGTACCGGAAATATTCCTGACCGATTATCTGCAACCGGCTGTTTTACCTCAACCCAGGCTAAAAGTTATCCTGATTTTGTGGTTCCTTTTAACGTCGAGTCCTGGCTCTGGACTGATGGTGAAGACAAATCTCGTTTCTTTGCGATACCCGATGGGACGAGTATCAGTATGTTGCCTGATGGAGATTTTGAATTCCCGGATAGAACTATTTTAGTTAAAAACTTTATGCGTAATGGCACTTATCTGGAAACCCGACTTTTTATGAAACATGTAACGGGCTGGGTCGGTTACAGTTATCGCTGGCTGGATGATCAGTCTGACGCCATTTTAGTACCAGGCAACTCAGCAGAAACCGTAATGGTTAATAATATAGAACATATTATTCCCTCAAGAGGTCAATGTTTCGAATGTCATACCCAGGCAGCAAGCGTCACTCTGGGTCCTGAAGCCAGTCAGCTTGATTTCAACATTAACTATGCAGGTAACGTAACAGGTAATCAATTACATGCTCTGACTGCAGCAGGTTACCTGACGAGCTTGCCAGAACCAGCGCAGCTAACCGAAATGGCTAGCATTAACGACTCATCAGCCAGTCTTGAGCTTAGAGCAAGAAGTTATCTACACAGTAATTGTAGCGGTTGTCATCGCCCGGGAGCTCCTGGTTCTCAAGTTGATTTTAGAATTCAAACCAGCTTAAGCAATACCATGGCGTGCGACCAGATACCCAACAATGGTTCTCAGGGAATCAACAATGCCAGAATCATTGCGCCAGGCGATCCGAACCGCTCAATATTGGTAACAAGAATACAGACACTGGACCCAAATATCAGAATGCCCGCCGTTGGCAGTCAGGTAGTCCATGACGATGCGGTGAGCGTAATCAGCCAATGGATATCAGGATTAACCGCTTGCCAGTAATCGAATAGATTAAGAAAACAGAAAATTGATTACGAACAATTAATTATCAGGAATTAATTATAGAATGCGGGTTCATCAATATTGAACCCGCCACTACCGAACCAGATAGATTTAGAACATCAATCACCTGACTGGCAATATTTTTTAACAAATTCCTTATTCGGCAATGGTTTCGACCAATAATATCCTTGCCCATACTGACAACCCGCTTCGCGTAATTTTTTAAACGTATTGATATCTTCAACACCTTCTGCCACGTTTTCCAGCTCCATAACATCGCTCATTTTTATAATGGCCATCACAATATGCTCCTGCTGTTTTGAACTCATCATATCTCTAACAAAAGACATATCAATCTTCAAAGTCGAGGCATTAAATTTTGTCAGATAATTCAGATTTGAATAACCGGTTCCAAAATCGTCAATGGCAATACTAATCCCCTGAGAAGATAGTTGTTGAATTTGATCTTTAATATGCGATTCATCCTCAATAAAAATAGATTCAGTAATCTCTAACTCCAAAAAGCAGGCATCTAGCTCGGATTTCTTCAATGCTCTAAAAACAATTGAAGGTAAATTTCCATGACGAAACTGCACCGGAGATAAATTAACCGCAACTGAAATATTACTGAGTCCCAGGTTATGCCATTCTTTGCAGTCTTCGCAAGCTTTTTCCAGTGCCCACTGTCCTATTTCTGAAATAAGCCCGGAGTCTTCAGCCACAGGAATGAAGTCTAAAGGAGAAATAATCTGAGATTTATTTTTATTCCAGCGAAGAAGTGCTTCAACACCTGCAATTGATTCATCAGACAGGTCAATTTTTGGTTGATAATATAACTCAAATTCTCCCAGCATAATGGCTCGCTTTAACTCCTGAACCATTTTCACTCTTTTTTTAATGGCTTCTTCCATCTCAACTTCATAGTACTTAAAAAGATTTTCCCCACTCTCTCTGGAGTGAGTCAGTGCGGCATGTGACTTTTGTCTTAACGCTTCATACGCTTCTCCGTCAAATGGCGCTATAGAAACTCCCGCTGAACTAGACATTTCTATATCATAACTTTCTACAGGAAAAGGCCGATAAATTGCCTGAATAATCTGGTGAGCAAAATTAGATATTTCCTCATAATCCCCAGACTGAGTAATAAAAATAAATTCATAACCTGCCCCTTTAAACAGATGATTCTTTTCATTAGCCAGCTTTTGTAAACGCCCGGAAAGATAACATAAAATCTTATCGGCTGTACTATGTCCAAGCGACGAATGAATCCACTTAAAACCGCATAACTCCAGTGTAATAAATCCAACAATTTCATCATGCATTTTGCTATCATTAATATAAGCTGACAACTTCTTCTTACAAAGCAGTTCATTAGGTAACTCTGTTAATTGATCATATAAAGTTAATTTGTCAGCTTCCTGCTGTATTGATTGACTCATTTTTTCTTTTTTAATAAGACGCGCTATTAATTTCCTGATATAAGTTGTCACCAGAACAATACCAGCGCCGTATACAATCAGAATAATTGACAAATTATTGGCTTTTTGCCATAACGAAGTATTGCTGATTAACTGAAACTCCATAAAACCGGAACTACCAGCATACGCAAAAAAGTAAAACACAGATAACATATATAACACGAGTGGAATCAGTAGTACTTTCCCACCAAACATTGAAGCAAATAGCAGAACACAGGGAAATGCCAACATTGCCGTATCATAAAGACCGTCAGACTGCCACGCAATATAAGAAGCTAAAATAGTTTCAGTCCACAACAGCATGCCGGCAACAACATTGGTTGTATCGTAGGTTATCAGAAAATAAAAAATGCTATTAACGACCAGTATAAAAGTCAACTCTGGAAACAGAAAATGTTCTGAATAAAATGAGTTATTAATAACCAACAAGGTCAAAATTGCGGTAAAGATATACAATACCAGCTTTATTTGTCTGACTCTATTTTCAGCATCCAGAAAAACAAGAAAAGAGTAGTTACGCTCTTCAAAAATTGATTTCACCAGGCTCCTCTTATCAATCTATTTCACAGGTTCAGTGGCAAACATCAAACCACTTTTCTCATTTTCACCAGCACCATTACTATCACTTTTCCTTTTTACAGCATACATAGCATCATCGGCCATGCCGATGAGTGTTTGCATATCTTTTGCATCCCGAGGATAAAATGACACGCCCATACTTGCTCCAATGGCAATATTTTTATCGTATTTTGACAAGTAATAGTTTTTATTGATTTTGGCGAGTATCTTTTCAAGTGTTACCTTTACCCCTTGAATACTGGTATCAGCTAACATTAAAGCAAATTCATCTCCTCCCCATCGACAGACGATATCATCATGGCGAATTGATTTCTTGAGCTGGCTTGATATATAAATAAGAATTTCATTACCTGCGTCATGGCCGTAAACATCATTAACCTGTTTAAAGCCATTCAAATCAATCAGAATATAAGCAAATGATTTGTGCGATGAAATATATTCAAGCATCATTTTTTCAACCGCATGGCGCGACTGTAACTGAGTTAAATGATCATAATTGATTTTAAGGCTTAACTGCTCCAGCTCTTTTTTTCTTCGAGAAATATCATGCAGGGTTAACTGATAATACTCTTTCAGATCATCAGAAACAATAGAGGTAACAACAATCTGTGTCCACAAAGAATTCTGCTTTTTATCTCCTGAACTGGTCTGATTAATTAATTTATACTCTCCTGTTGCAATTTCATCGTTCTCAAAAGCACTTTTAACTGATTTAATAAGTTGTTCGGGAGTGTCCAGTAGTTCAGACAATAACGGTCCAAGATTCGTTTTAAAGCGTACGCCTACTTTATTCAACATCTGAGTAAACGCATCGTTATGCAAAAGAATGCTGCCTCTCGGCTCCATGAGAACGATAGGAGAAGCTGAATTTTCAAATAACATTCTAAATCTTTTTTCGAGGATCTCCATTTCTTTTCGTAACACTCTTTCTTCAGATATCTGGCTTTCCGTTTGCTTTAATAACTCGTTAATATCTCTGACCAGTTTCCCCAGTTCACTATTCTCGTGAAAGTCTGGAACTGGAAGTCTATGGGGTGTTCCAGGCATGGTGTCATGTAAATTCGCAGCAATATTAATCATTGGCCGTGTAATTAGAATATAGGCAATAAAAATGGCAACAATGGTAACAACAGAAGCTTGCGCAATCAGAGCCTTAGCATTAGCTTCTCCAATATCTTTTGCCCTGTTTTCAATATGTTTTAAATCTGGAATTATTGCCAACTTGCCAACTTCTCTGTTTTTTTCAAATGGAGAATTAAGCGTGAATACCAGTGGCTCATTGTCAGAAACGACAGTAGAAGAGATAACCGAATTCTCTGTAGTAATTTTTACGCCATGCACGACACCATTGGTCGCCAGCCCATTGGCAACTTCTTTAGCCAGCTCAGTATCATTCAGATAGGCTGCAATTGAAGCGGTTGCCGAAACCGTATGATAAAGTTGAGAAATTTCTTTGTTGGCAAATTCTACTTCATTAAGATAAGTCAGTCGATAAAATAGTTGCGCGGAAATAAACACGACTATTGTGGACGCAAAAACCATGACCACTGCCAGACGAAAAAGCAATCCACTTCTATTCATAAAACGGGTAAACTACTTTAACTTGATCGGTTAACTTTGAACGCGATATATAACCGATTGCATTTTTTGTTTCACTCACATAGAGAATAATATCATCTTCTGTTGATTGTTTGACAGAAGGCCTGGCGCGGCCAGTAAATCGAATCCTTGACCAATAGGAATTAACTCTCGCAAGCGACATACCGACGAGTGACTGGTAGAATAACCTTTTGGTCGAATCATTACCGGTTAGATCAATGGGGACCGCAACCTGTCCATCGGGAAAAGCGACATACTTACCCATAAATAAGTCGATAATTTGAGAACGAGACATTGCTTCGACGGGATTATCTTTATTCACCACGACAACAATATCCTTCACTTCTGCGGCGTTATCAGCCATCACATTATTAAACATAACGGAAAAGATTAGTGTTCCAATAATGAATCGAAAGCGTTTCATCAAAAAATAAAACTCAAATTTGTAAATATAGAATTAATGCTTCGCTCAGGGGTGTTAATAAAGCTTTTATTTTGCCAGAGCGTCCCCCCTTTTTCATCAACCTGTGTATGGTCCCACTGCAACTTCAGTGCAATGCTGTCAGAAAAATTCCATCGCCAGCCCAATGAGGTCGTTGTCTGATTAGAAGCATAAAAATTCATCTGTGCGTCTACAGCATAATAAACCTCCATACCTCCAGGGACCATGGAGAGAGCGCCAGTTGATATGCCTAACTCATCAATATTGAAGTTATCAGAATTAGTTAATGCGTAAATTCCATAGAAGCTATGCTCATTCGTATGATAGATGATACTGGCATATCCCCCCTGCAAATCTGGGATCACCTCACGGTCAGAACGAACCAGTGAAAATTCACCCATAAAATCCCAGTTTTCAGTTTCATATCTACCGCCAAATGAAAAATACTTCACTTCCGCATTTTCAATCGTCATGAGACTGATGAGCGACTCAGCACCCGGCCATATAAAATCAAAACCAGGCACATTTTGAGTCATGGCATATAACGCTGTATTAATATCTCGTGTAGACTGAACATCGTCAACCACCTTAACTTTCGAAAACCGAGTTTGCAGGCTCCAGTTAAAAGATTCCAGACTAAAAGATAACCCCAGAATGTCATCCAGTTTTACTGCTTCTGGCGTTTTGTAGCCGGAAAAATCTGACTCACTGATTCCCATGAAAAGTTTTGCTCGGAAAGCCATTTGATTAAAGTTGGTATTAAATGAAACATCTCCACCATCCAGGTATCGATAAGGAACAAGACCATAAACCTCAGTGGGTGTATGTGCCCAGGTGTAAGCAAACCCAACATCTCGGAATTCTGTGAGTAAGAATAAATCCAGCGGTGTCCTTCCCAGGCGATAGGACCAGGTGGGTGATGGTGAATAACGAATAAAAGCCAGGCTAGAAACGGTATCTAACGTTATTTCATTCTGATTACGGTAAACGGCCTGATAAACCAGATCAAAAGAAGTGCTTGCAGCATAATCTAATTGCAGACCCAGTATACTGGTAGAGGAAAGCTCTAATTCACCATCAAATGAGCCATCCTCCTGCGATATATCCTGTCGATAACCATAAACATCAGAATTGACGTTAACAACACCCAGTGTACCAAATCCGCTAAACTGCAAATCATTTTCAGCCCGCAAGCCTGATACCAGAAAAATAAAAAGAAATACAACTATTCGCACTGGTTTCCCGTCCAGAATATCTATGTACAATGTGATTTAAGTATAGGCGACAAAATCAGCACCGTCGGGTAAATTTTCTCAGAAAGCCACTGGCTGTCGTATTGACTCCTTATTTAGCCCAGTAAACCCACTAATAAATAAGCAACAACACTTATTACGCCGGCAAACAATGCATAAGGCAGCTGAGTTTTAACATGCTCCAGATGATCGCACCCAGCAGCCAGTGAAGACACAATTGTGGTATCTGATATTGGCGAACAGTGATCACCAAAAACACCGCCACCAACCACTGCAGATATAACTATCTCTGGCGGAATCTGGTTTATTAATGCGATTGGGACCGCAATGGGAATTAAAATACCAAATGTTCCCCATGAAGTACCTGTTGTAAACGAAATAATTGAGGCACAAAGAAAGATGAGTGCCGGTAGCGACCAGATGGGTAAGCTATCACTGACCATACTTGAAACAAAAGTACCTGTTCCTAACATTTTCATGCTGGCCCCCAGGGCCAGCGCTAACATCACAGTGATCACCAGGGGTAATAGTTCTACCATCCCTTCAAAGCCCCATTTTATTAAAGTGACAGTAGACGTTCGCTCAGAAGACAGGCGTATCATTATAAAAGCAACAACACAGGCCAGCCCAACAGCCCACAAAACAGATTGAGTACCAGAACCTTTAAGTAGCTCTCCATTTCCGGTATACCACATAAAAAACACAATGCTGAAAATCATTGTCAACAAGGGTATTAACATTAAGCCGATATGCCCTGAAGCTTTTTTATCATAGGCGTGGTCTTTCAGTGATATTTTCTGTGAGTCTGAATTATCTGCGCTATCATCTTGCAGGCCCGTATTTTTTAACTCAGACCGTTTCATCGCTCCAAAAACTCGACCGGACCAGACAGTATAAAAAACCAGAACTAACGTAATCCAGGCATAAAAATTATAACCAATTGAATTGATCAGACTTTGCACTGGATTTTGTAGTTGATATCCGTCCAACAGTGCTAACAATGTTGCGCCCCAGGCGTTAAACAGAATAATGACACAAACCGGTGCGCAGGTAGAATCAATAATGTACGCCAGACGTGCGCGACTCAGCTTTACCTGATCAAATAAATTTCGAGAAATAAACCCTGCAGTTAATAAACTTAAATTGGTTTCTATAAAAATAAGAACCCCGATAATTGCCGGTATACTCGCAACCTTACGTTGACTATCAGCCAGTCCTTTTGCGCAAACCCAGCTGACAAATGCCGAAACACCTCCGGATTTTTTAATCAGGCTTAGCAACGCACCAATTAACAGACTGAAAATTAAAATTCGAGTATTGCCGGAACTGGCAAATACAGCAACGATGCTATCAAAAACCGCCAAAAATCCCAGCGCGAGATTAAACCCATTAAGTAGAGTATCCGCACAAAACAAAGCACCCAATAAAGCAAGAATGACATCTTTTTTCCAGAGAGCGATGATAATGGCAATTGCCGGCGGTAATAATGTAAACCAGTCCAAAATAATATCCTGTTAACCTGTCAAATTGACCAGTTTTTTATTGTTTAATTACTATTTGTCTTTTTTAACCATTTTATTAGTAACCCATTTTT
This sequence comes from Kangiellaceae bacterium, assembly GCA_016743995.1. GTDB lineage: Bacteria > Pseudomonadota > Gammaproteobacteria > Enterobacterales > Kangiellaceae > Aliikangiella. The sequence goes on from JADGFG010000024.1 coordinate 15,055, forward strand.
TAATGGCGCGCAAATCACCTTACTATTCAGCTACTCAGTCTGTTATTAAAACCTGGTTTGATACTTGCTTTACATTAACTGAATGAACTAATGGGTAAAGTAAAGCACTCAAAAGCAATACGAAGCTACTGGTTAAACAAACCAGAATTTAGTTCTAAATAATATTATTCTTCGAATCATAAACGAGGTTATTATGTCTGGATTAATTATAGGTATTATCATTGGTGCCACTTTTGCTGAATTCTGGCGTTATCTGTACCGTGTTACTCGCAAAAAAATTGTCGCCTGGATGGCCAATCATCAGACTTCTGAAAATAATAATAAATAATCAGGATAAACCACCTCAAAATATCGCCTGACTATAATGATTAACAACGCCTCGACAACCAGCACGTATAAAATAACATACTGATAAAGTTCTTAACACTCTGTTTTATCGATGATATATTGATAATTCACAAGTCAGCTACCAGCTGGAATGATAGTGTTTTATCTAATTATGCCTGCTGGCCAATAGTCGCTGCTGACTGATAATACCTGCTGAGCAGCCTGGTGTCAGTTGTTTTACCTGGGTAAAATATAACCATTATTTTAACAAAGGTCACTTCCATGAAAACTTTCCTCAAAATTTTTGGTTCATTAATCGTACTGTTTATTATTACAGGCCTGTTTCTTGATAATAAGGTTAATGTTACCCGCGAAATAGAGATTAATGCCACCACACAGGAAATTCATGAGTATGTTAACGATCTCAGTAAGTGGCCTCTCTGGTCCCCATGGGCTGACCTCGATCCCACAATCGAAACGGCAGTTAGTAGCGTGTCAACGGGGGTTGGAGCATCACAATCCTGGAAGGGACAGAGTGGTTCCGGTTCACTGACCTTTACTGAATCTTCCCCTTATAAAGGCATCGTCTATGATCTGACACTGGATGGTGATCCAACGCTTTATAGTGCGGGCATACGCTACACCAGTAATGGTAATACCACAAAAGTTGTCTGGTTTATGAGTGGAGAAATGCAACCGATTATTATTGGTAACTATTTTGCGCAACTCATGGATACATTTGTTGGTGATAGTTTTGCTAATGGTTTGCAAAAATTAAAAACGGCAGTAGAAGATAAGTAAGTGTGATGAACTACTTTCTACAAGCTTTTTTTATCAGTGTATCTGGCTATCCGGCCAGCTAGTCATTTACTGTTTTCAACCGGCATCAACCAGATATTCGATTCCCGCCCCATAATTGTTAGTCCATGCGATTCGGGCGGTTAACTCGGGCGGATTTTCAAAACCTTCTGCCGATTGAACTTTTATTAAAGTATTTATGGGCAAGCTTGCCAATAATTTACCTTCAATAAACAGGCCACCATCAGAAAAATCCATGGTATGCGTCTTAAAGCGAGTAATATTATCACCCGAAACAAAAACATGGGTTCTTACTGATAATCGTTGATGTTTACGCTGTTCTCGATAGTCAGTCATTTAATATCCAGGCGATAATCATTAATCTGAACCAGGGTCTAAAGTTGAAACCATTGTTACTCCGTTAATCTGCAAACATAACAAGCCGCAGACGAGATAGCCTACACCAATAGTTTAGTTCATATTTAGCTGATTACCAGCCTGGCTTGGGTGGCAAAGAAATAATTATGATATAAATCAAGATGAAACAAGTCAGTCTTCAAGCAGATTCTCACCAATAGAAAGCGATATGACTCGGCTGATGACAGCCATAGACTGACCACTTTCCTGTTGCCAGTCATTAAAAACTTGCTGAACCGCCTTAAGATCTCGCTGAGAAGAAGGCTGCCTGGTGATAACATTCTGACCTTTCAAATAAGCAACAACATCCCGAGTCATCAAAAAGGTATCTTTACCAACAGCCCGTAGAAAATAAGGTCCAGTATTCCCGCCCAGTCGGCAACCCTCTTTTTTAAGTTTTAACCAGAGCCCGGTAATATTTTCGATAGGCCAGTCAGCGATGAACTGACCAAACCCCTGGCTTTTTGCACTTTTACTGCTTTTAAAAGTACTATTCAAAGCAGCAATACGGCGAATAAAAAATGCGTTTTCTCGAACAGATTTCACTTTGGTTAAGTTACGAATAATCCGTCGATCCTGAGCCATCTGCTCTATTTGTTCATCACTGGCCAATGATAATTTGGCAGGCTCAAACCCCCATAACACCTCTTCAAAACCCGGCCACTTATTTTCCACGACCCGCCATACAAAGCCCGACTGAAATACCTTTTTGGACATAGCTGCCAGATACTCAGAGTCGGGAAGAGCCGCCAGCTGAGCCGGTGTTTTAATATCAGGCAGAAGGGCATTCACTTTCTGTCTGCTACCTTTACGCTCTATGGCTCGCTCAAAAATAGCAACAAAACTTTCCATGACGATTAACTCAAATAATTATTTGCAGCTATTTTCCAGCGCCAGCATTTCGTCAACCCGTTCGAAAACTTTAGTCGGGCTGCCTGCCGAAGTAATATCAGTAATATACTGATGATTAACCATAACCTGAGGAACATGAGTAATTTTATATTTAGCCATCATTTCAAAATCCCTTTTTATTTCAGCAACCATTGCCTCCTGATCATTCAGTACTTTTAGCGCCTCTTTTTTGTCCGCACCCTGTGCAGCAAGAAATTCAGCGGCTTCATCAGCAGAACCAAACAGTTTCTTTTCATCATGTACCCGTTTAAACAAGGCTGGACGCGTTTTATTTAATACGCCTAATTTATTCGCCGCATGATGAACCAGTAACAACACACCAAATTCTTTACGACCCAGATCAGTCGGTACAGAAATAAACTCAACCTTTCCGTTATTCTTCTTAATCCATGCCTCAGCTGCCGGCTCTAAATCATAACAATGAGGGCACTGGTAAGCATAAAACTCAATCACAACCGGTTTTTCACAGGCATATTCGGGTTTTATTTCACGAAAAGGCGGTTTTTTCTCATCCGAAGCCATTGGCTCCTTCTGATCATGAGAATGGCCATGAGAGTGATCATGACCTGTGTGCTCATTTTTTGACTGATCATGCTGAGGATCCTGAGGTACCGAATCAGTTGAATCTGCGGGCTTATCCGCTGCCATTGAACGCTCTGTTGATGCCTCTTTTTCTTTAGATTCTTGTGCTTCCTGTGACTCCTGACATGCCGTCAGTAATAATAAAGTCATTAAAATTACATAGATGTTTTTCACTTTAGCCCCTATAACCTTCAAATTTTGTTTCTAAACGCACTAAATTACCAGCAGCTAAAACTAAAATGTTAACTGGAATATAGCCATTTACGATCCTGGCCCACTTTTATATGAGTAAGTCAGAAGACAGATTTCAACATGCCAACATCATAACAACATTAGTTTCCCAGGCAAAGAAAATGAAGCTCAAATAAAAATAAAGCCGCCCAACATATCAAATCTCACAAAGAGATTGAGAGCTGATACTCAATTAGAAACAAATTATTCATTCAATCTTACAATTGAAATTCCCACCGCAAGACAAAAAATCGTATTATCGCTCTTAATCAGAACAATAAACTGGCCAGAATAATCAACAATACACAGCGTTACTATTTTATGCTAAAAACAATTTCGCTCATTATTATTGCAAGCCTGAGTCCTTCAGCCATTGGCAAAATTCACTTTGCCAAACAAATAATCGAGGCCAGATTTTCAATCACTCACCCTGTGATCGAAGCAAATTTGCTTTCTCCCAAACAGAAACAACTCGTATTAATAGGCGAAGACAAACAGAAAAATCGGCTACTGGCAGTCTATAACCAACAAACAGATGGTCGCTATAAATACTTTTCTGAGGTAAAAATTCCTCAGTCTTTTCTCTCAATTGACCGACTGACCACAAAAAGCGGCCACAAAATAATCTTTCATAGCAACAGCCAGCTTCTGGAATACTCTCCCGACAACAATCAGTTTTTAAAAATAGCCGATGTTAGTTCTATTTACCTTAAGTCGAAGGCCGACTATTTATCTACCCGTAATTTCTCTAAAGACATCAATGGGGACGGGCTGGACGATATACTGATATTTGACTTTAAAAAAATTCATCTGTTTATTCAGCAAGAATCGGGTCATTTTTTCCAACAATCTTTAGAGATATTGCCAAAAATACAACAGAATGATGATTCTGCCACCTACCTCGAAAAACAGTTATATCATGCTGATCTCAACGGAGATCAAAAAGTCGACTTAATCACAGTAATTGACGATGGCCTGCTCATTTATCCTCAAAATCAACAGGGAGCTTTTTTACAACAACCAGTGAAAATTCAGCTCCCCATCAATGTCAGTGCCAGAAACTGGTGGGAAATTAGGGGAGCCGATGGTGAGTCAGCCGATCAAAGCGCTCTATCGCATAGAACGATTGATAAAATAGTCGATATTAATAATGATAAAGTTCCCGATCTCCTGGTTCGGCTTAGTATGAGTGAAGGCGTACTGGACAGACAAAATGACTATGAAATTTATTCAGGAAAAATCAATAATGGCATAACCAGCTTTTCTGCAAAGCCTGACAGCATCATTCAATCTGATGGTACATCCATTGAATTGAAACTGATTGACCTGGACGGTGATAATCATTTCGAGCTGATGTTACAAAGTCTGGATATCGGCATTTCTCAAATAATAGGCGCATTAATATCCGGTAGTATCGATCAGGATGTCGATATTTTCAAAATGGATGAAAACAGCCTGTTCGATGAAGATTCAAATGTTAATAAAGAAGTCGACTTAAAATTTAGCCTTTCCTCAGGAAAAAGTGGCGCACCAGTTGTTCAGGTGGAAGATTTTAATGGTGATGGACTGAAAGACCTGATGTTTTCAAGTGGAAAAAAGAAATTAAAAATCTACCTCGGTACAACCAGAAAGCGATTATTTAAAAGACGTCCGGTAAAACACAAAGTGTTACTACCCGCCGATGGAAATTACCTGGAAACCAGGGATCTGAATAAAGATGGTAAGCAGGATATTATCATTCGTTATGGTCGACAGGACGAAGAAGCACTAAAAAACAAAGTTGTTATTTTAATTTCCCAATAATCACAACATACAAATAAGCCAGATTAACTGAATTTTAACAGCGAATGAATTCGCCTTATTAATTCTGGCTATTTGAAAAGTTTGTCCAGCATTACTATGATGCTTTATAGTACTTACTTTTAATTTCGAGTTTATCCATGAAAAAAATAAAGCATTCCAGTAAGCTCGATGGCGTCTGTTATGATATTCGGGGACCGGTTCTGGAAGAAGCCCGGCGACTGGAAGATGACGGTCACAAAATACTCAAATTAAATATCGGCAACCCAGCCCCGTTCGGATTTGAGGCACCAGACGATATACTAAAAGATGTGATCCATAACTTACCCAATGCACAAGGTTATGGTCCTTCCAATGGCCTCTATTCAGCTAAAGTTGCTATTCATCAGTATTATCAGACTTTCGGTTTGCTCAACACCAGTGTCGATGATATTTATGTGGGTAATGGTGTGAGTGAACTCATTATGATGGCAATGCAGGCGTTGCTTGATAATGAAGACGAAATATTGATCCCTTCTCCCGACTACCCTCTCTGGACTGCAGCGGTGAAACTTTCCGGGGGAAAGCCGGTTCATTACATCTGCGACGAAGCATCCGACTGGTTACCTGATATTAACGACATTAAAAGTAAAATTAACAGCCATACCAAAGCTATCGTATTAATCAACCCCAACAATCCAACAGGTGCAGTTTATCCAAGAGAGACACTGGCTGCTATTACTCAGGTCGCCCAGGAAAATGATCTGATTATTTTCAGTGACGAAATTTATGACAAAATACTCTATGACGGCACAACACACACGCCTACAGCGACCTTAAGTGATGATGTTTTTTGTGTGACTTTTGGTGGGCTATCAAAAAACTACCGTATTGCTGGCTTTCGAGTGGGCTGGATGATTTTAACCGGACCCAGACGCTTTGCTCAGAACTACATCAAAGGACTGGATATCTTATCCTCAATGCGACTTTGCGCCAACGTCCCTATGCAACACGCCATTCAGACAGCATTAGGCGGATATCAGAGTATTAATGATTTAATCATACCCGGCGGCAGACTTTATCAACAAATGGATTTAAGCTACAAGCTGATCAATAGCATTCCTGGATTAAGCTGCACTCGGCCTAAAGGCGCTATGTATCTGTTTCCCAGAATCGATAGTAAGCGATTTAATATTAAAGATGATGAACAGTTTGTACTGGACTTTCTAAAAGAAAAACAGGTTTTACTTGTACATGGTACAGCGTTTAACTGGCAAACACCGGATCATTTCAGACTGGTCTTTTTGCCTCACCATGAAGAATTAAGTAACGCGATCAATTCACTGGCCGAATTCCTCGAAGGTTACCAACAAAGCTGATCCCGTCATTCATGCCATTGACCTCATTAAAACTTATACCCATTAGAGTAAATGCCTGCTTGATATTGTGATTCAAAAAGATCAATATGTATGCATTAGAAGAGTCAATTTTCTAACAAATCACTTAATCAGACTTTACTCATCAGGAGAACTCATTTAGTGCGAGTTAACACAACGTTATTCAGCTTACTACTTTTACTGCCTCTAGCCTTAACGATTCAGGCTTCAGAAAATCAAAGACCAGAAAACCAGGCATCAGTAAAACAGACGAAAAAAATACGTTCAGCAGTCAGTTCGCTAGCAGACAAAACGGCGCACTATGCAGTAAAAACCTACAAAAAGCAGATGATTGATAGCCTGGAAAAACTAGTCCGATATAACACTGTGGCAAAAGAAGGAATACCCAGTCCAGAAAATCCGGAACACATTGCATTTAAAGAAGAGCTGTCCAGACAAGCAAAATTACTAGGTTTCGACTTCCATGATTATGGCTATGTCATGATTATCGGGCTTGGCGATAGTAAGGAACGAATTGGAGTCATCACCCACGGAGACGTTCAACCCGCCGACCCTTCAAAATGGAAACAGTCTCCTTTTAAACTGGATTTAACTTCAGAGCCCGGAAAATTGATTGGTCGAGGTACAGAGGATGATAAAGGACCCATTTCATCAGCATTGTACGCCATGAAATCCATTAAAGATCAAAATATTAAATTAAGTAAGCGAATTGAGCTTTACATTTATATGGCCGAAGAGTCAGATTGGGATCCCCTGAAAAAATTTATTAAAAAACATACCCTACCTCAGCTCAATATCACACTGGATGCTGCCTACCCAGTAGTAACGGCGGAAAAAGGTTACGGCACAATCAGCATGATTTTTCCTCAAAAAAAGCTAGTCACAGATAAAACCTATGTTCAATCTTTTAAAGGTGGTTTTTTTAATAGTCAGATCCCGGAAGATGCTCAGGCTATCATCATCAATGCTGACAAAAATCTGCTTTCTCAACTCAGATCGGCTGCTGCAGCTCACCAGGGAATGAAATACACTTATCAACTTAGCGGAAAACAGCTGACTATTACAGCCAGAGGAAAATCTACCCACTCTTCAAAACCAGAAAATGGCGTTAATGCTATAACTCACCTTGCAGATTTGCTTTCCACAAAACGCTGGCCGTCCAACTCTGCCGGAGCTCTGGTTAATTTTTTAAATGATCACCTTGGAACAGGGCTCTATGGAAAAAAATTCGGAAATATTGCCTACAAAGATGATTTTATGGGCCCCATGTCTGTTTCTCCAACACTACTCAAGCAGACTGACAAAGGCATTCAACTCAATATTAATCTACGACGTCCCAGAGGTAAATTAAAGTCTCAATTAGAAAACGAGATAAAATTTGCTCTGGCGGCCTGGGAATCAAGCAACCAGATCAAACTTACAGGTCTCAGTTTTTATATTGGTGAACCATTTGTTCTCAGTGATGCTCCCCATATTAGCACATTATTAAATGTATTTAGCCACTACACCAATATTTACCCTGCACATCCAGTTTCAATTGGCGGCGGGACTAATTCAAGGTTATTTCCTAATGCAGTAAGCTTTGGGCCTTCCATGCCAGATGCTGAATACACGGGCCACTCAGAACACGAATTTATCAGTATGAAACAATTTGAACTCAACCTGAAAATGTATACCGCCGCATTAGTTGAATTAGCAAAATAACAACTAACTACAAATAGAGAATCTTGTGCCCTGACTACTAATTAAAGCCGGGCACTGATTATCAATCGCTCTTACGCCTACAGTACTTTATAACGAGAAAAATGCGACATCAAACGGGAAAACACAGCATCTTGATTTGAGATTTAATTGTGCCATACTTACAACATTAACGCTAAAAGCTTTAGTCTGAATACCGTTGTCAGGGTCCGAATTTTGAGTCTCCAGGAAAAACTTGATCTTGCTCAGTTGCTCTCTCTGTTTGTTGCTCAAAGCAATGAGGGATATGCAATTTTTGATCAATCAGACAGTATAATATACGCCAATCAGCTTTACGCTGACATTGTTATGGGCACTAAACCAAAGAATATTACAGGAAAAACATTTGCCACCGCTATCACAGAAGCTTATCAGGACAAACGTGGAATAAGAATAAAGATTAATAAACTCGACAGCTGGTTAAAAAAATCAAACCAGAGCCGATGGCAGGAGCTTTATCGTTCAACAGAGGTTGAGCTATTCAATGGACGATGGGCTTTAATATCTGAGCAGATAATTGGCGGTAAGTTTCTATTTGTTCATGCCACAGACATTACTTATAAAAAAGCCCTGGAAAAAGAATTACTCGTTGCAAAAAATAAATTAACCACACAAGCTTACAAAGATGATTTAACAGGAATATCCAACAGACGTGATTTCGTAGAAAAAGCCAATTCTGAAATAAGCAAAGCGTTAAGACATAAAAAAACACTGATTCTTTTTATGATGGACATCGATTACTTTAAACAGATCAATGATCAAAATGGCCATGTTGCTGGAGATAAAATCGTTCGCTCAATTGCACAGCTGGTTAAACTTCAGCTACGTGAGTATGATATCTTCGCTCGTATTGGTGGAGATGAATTTGCACTGCTTTTTAGTGATGCTAATGTTGAAAGTACTATACTGGTTGTTTCTCGAATAAAAGAAATAATAAAGAATACAGATTTTGAGTTTAACCAAAAACCCGTCAATTGCACGGTTAGCTTTGGAGGATGCGTCATTAAACTACATGATAATCTTGAAACCTTTATGGAGAGAGCCGACGAAAACCTCTATAAAGCAAAGCGTTCTGGACGAAATAAAGTTATTTTCAGATAATAACTTTAGATTATTACTTTAGATATCGCTTTATAAAAAGCGTTAGTGATAAAGCGTTTCAATCTCAATGATTTTATCCATATTTTTAAAGAGTAAATCAGTTAATTCCGGGTCAAACTGTGAACCACGCTTCTCTTCAAAAAATGCCAATATTTTATCAATACTCCAGGCTTTTTTATAACAACGTTTATTAGCCAGCGCATCAAAAACATCAGCAATCGCAGTGATTCTACCGTAAATACTAATCTCCTTTCCTTTCAATCCTCGAGGATATCCCGTTCCATCCCAGTTTTCATGGTGTTCGTAGGCAACAATTGAAGCAACATCTAACGTGTCCTTATGAAAGTCTTTAAGTATATCGTGCCCAATGGTGGTATGCGCCTTCATTTTTTCAAATTCTTCTGTACTTAATTTTCCAGGCTTTAAAAGGATTGCATCAGATATTCCAATTTTACCGACATCATGCATAGGAGAAACCAGACGAAATATATTCGCATCATCAATGCTCATTCCGTAATCGCAAGCCAGAAGATATGAGATTTCTGCGACTCTTTTTACATGGTTAGGCGCGTCCTGGTATCTTTCTTCAATAACATCCCCTAGCATTTCAATAAGCGTTTTTTGTGTACTTAACATTTCTTCATGCAACCTGAGATTATGATAGGCAATGGAGATATGATGAAAAAAAACTTCCAGAAGATTCCGGTCAAGATGATCGATTTCTTTATTTCCTGAAATATAAATAACATTAGAAATTCCGGAGTCAAACTGTAAATAACCAGTATAAGTATTTCCGCTAAACTTACTTATTTTATCATTCATAACCGACATAATTCTGGACTTAACGTCGGCATCTAACTGGTTAATGTTTATAACTCCGGTTAGATTTCCTGTTGCATTCAAGATAGTAATATCACTACCATTTTTCTCTATGGAGATGCCATTGAAACTCTCAATAGTATCTGAGTCATGATTGAGCCTTAATAAAGAAATAAGCTGAAATAATATTCCTCGAGTAAATTCCTTAGCATTTGATTCATCAAACATACTTTCTGATGAATCTATAATTTTTCTTAATCCTCTTTTTGTTGCATCGAGCGTTTTCATGTTTTCGTAAGAACGCAAAGAAGTAACAACTGCTGTGGTTAATTTTCTCGACGTAAGTTCCGTTTTTTCCTTGTAATCATTGATTGCATAGTCAATAACTACATCATGCTCTGGTGCCGTGCCAGGTTGACCGGTACGTAAAATAATCTGAACGAGATTGTTGTTTAAGTCTTGCCTTATCTTTTTGGCTGCCTGCAAGCCCGCATCATCAGTTTCCATCACAACATCAAGAAGAATCATAGCGATATCATCGACCTTATTCATCAGGCTAACCGCATCTTCACCGCTATAGACACTCAAAAATTCAACTGACTTACCCTTAAAGTTCAAGTTTCTTAGAACTGTCTTAGTCAACAAATGAACGTCGTCGTCGTCGTCGACAATCATTATTTTCCACGGTGGGAGAAGATTTTTTTCAACCTCAAGATTAGTCTTTCGAAAATTGATATTACTCATTCTCAACCCACAACATCAGCTAGTACTTCATTCTATTTTGAGTGTAGCAAAATTCATGGAAATTATCAGTGTTCCCTAATCAATACATATATCTAAAACCACTATTTTTATGCGCAAAAAGAATATCAGTGTTTATCTTTCTTTAATAATAATCGTAAATTTCACACCCTTATTTTCATTACTTTCGCAAACGATGCTACCCTTCAAGCGATTTGTCACAATATTGTAAATAATATTCAAACCCAGTCCAGTCCCTCCTTTCTTGCGATTTGTTGTAAAAAACGGGTCAAATATTTTTGGTAAGTTTTCATTCGCAATACCACATCCATTATCGGTATAGATAATTTCTAACTCATTCGATTTATCAATAACATCAATCACTATAATTCCCTTTATTTCCTTAGAGAACCCATGTATCAGGGAGTTAAAAATTAGATTGGTAATAACCTGAGAGATAGCACCAGGATAGCTATTGATCATAAGGTTAGCTGGACAATTTATTTTTATTGAAACCTTTGATTTACGCGTAACATTCTGTATGCTCATTAATACTTCTTCCAGATAACTAGCAACATTAATTTCCCTTTTTTCTTCATTCGTCTGGTCAACTGCAACTCGCTTAAAACTGCTCACTAAATCTGCAGTGCGTTTTAAATTTAGATAGATCAGGTTTGCCAGTTCAACTGATGAAGATAGATACTCTTCAAAATACTCGGCCGACATATTGTC
>JADGFG010000024.1:26640-35842 GCA_016743995.1 Kangiellaceae bacterium
GTCACTACGGTAAGAATTTTCCAGGGCTTTAGTAGCATCAATAAAATGAGTCATACCTGTTAAGCCAACACCAACGGGAGTATTAATTTCATGTGCAACCCCCGCAACCAGCTCTCCAAGACTCGCCATTTTTTTTGACTCAATCAACTTATGTTGAGTCATTCCTAAATGCCTTAATGAATCCTGCAGCTCTGCATTGGAGGACTCAAGTTCCTGCGTTCTATCATAAACTTTTTCTTTAAGTGCTTGATTAAAGTTCTCTATCTTCCGTTTGGCCTGTTTTAGTTCGGTAATGTCGATAAAGGTTGCAACGATCCAATCTTCTTCATTGACCTGATTATAATAACTATTCACAAAAAACAACACTTCTCTCTGCCTGCTTTTTGCATCCATCAATTTATAAGAAAAATTATCTTCAATTTTGGCAATATCTTTATCATCGATCAGGTCAGGATATAATTGACTTTCATTAGTTAAAAGTACATTTACTTTTCCAAAGACTTCGCTTTTACTTTTTCCCGTAAACTCAATAAATGCTTTGTTGCAATCAATATACTTGCCGCTACGATCTTTAATAAATATGGGAACACTGACTGTATCCATTAATACCCGTTGAAAATTAACCTGCTTTTTTAAAATCGAACGATTATAATGCACTGATTTTTGCATGGTTCTGAAATTCTCAACCAACTGTGCAACTTCCCCGCTTGCTTTGATATCGACAGGTACATCCGTCTGACCAGAAATAATGTTTCTCGTCACTTTTGACAGAGCGATTACAGGCTTAATATAACGAGTAAATACGATGAATAAATAGAGCACCAGAAAAATAGATAACATAATCAAGACTACGCTATATACTGTTAAACTCTTTCGAGTCTGCAGATTAAGCCGATCTTTTTTTGTTTTGAATAAACTCAACAAACTCTCTTCATTAATTGCTGTTACGAGAATCCAGTCTATCTCTTTAAATATTGAATAAGACAAAAAGATAGTCTTATGATTAATCTTCGTATGAATCACTTTTACTTCATCACGTTTACGGAGATGCTTATATGCGATGTCCTTATTTAGAAAAAGTGACATAAGTAGCTTACTTTCAATCGAAGCCCTTTCATTATTTTTTTTTGTTACCAATACAACTGGTTTCCCGTTTTTATCGAGTAATACAGAAAATTCTTCATTAGTATCAGCATCATTTAATAAAAACTTTTCAATCTGGTCTTGCAATTCTTTTTTTTGCCAGCGCTCATTAATAATATTCTGAATATTATTACGCTTATTTTCAGCGCTTTGCTGATAAAAGTTTTCAGCCTGATGATAAATCGTTGAACGTAAGATATCGATCGATTGCTTATCTCCACTGATAATAAGAAACCAACCAGAAAAAAACATAACCAACAAGATACTCGCAAAAACCGAGCTCAACAAAAAAGTCAGTCGCAGTCTGGACTCGCCTTTAGCACGATTGTTTTCCACTAACACCTCTTACAAGCCAACGTCTAGATGTACGCGGCGCTGATAATATACCCAACCCCCCTGGAAATGCAGGTTTCAGGGAGTTTGGATATAATGAGTATAAGATTAACTTCTGGTTAAATATAGGACTGTTCAGGTCTTTTAATGATGAAAAATCAGATGTTTATAACCCGCATATAAGTTACCTGCGTCCTGATATCCAGATACAATGGCGTCACAGGGTTAAATTCTATGATAGAATTAGCGAAATTTTTCAGCCTGCCAGTTATCGAGCCTCACAAACCTGTAATGATTCGCTTAAAAAAACTATCCCTGTTCCAAGGTAACCAACAACTTCTCAATCAGGTCGATTTAACCCTGTATCCGGATCATAAAATCGGCATTGTCGGGAAAAATGGTTGTGGAAAGTCGAGCCTGTTTCAGCTACTACGCAATGAACTATCTCCCGAACACGGTGATCTGGAGTTTCCTCCCAGATGGAGAGTTAGTTCCGCTAAGCAAGAAACCCCAGCCAGCCCGCTTACAGCCATTGACTACGTTCTTTCTGGTCACACAGAATATTATCAATTGACCCAGGCGCTGATCAAAGCTGAACAATTGGAAGATGGTAATCAGATTGCTACAATTCATGCCCAACTCGAGGCGATTAACGGCTGGTCATTACCTTCAGAAGCCGCAAGATTACTAACAGGTCTTAGTTTTACCCAGTCCCAGATGGACTCGACCGTTTCTTCACTTTCAGGGGGCTGGAGAATGCGTCTTAATCTCGCTCAGGCTTTAATCCGCCCGGCTGAGTTACTTCTGCTTGATGAGCCAACAAACCACCTGGACCTCGAAGCAGTACTCTGGATTCAGGATTTTCTTCGAAAATATGATGGCATGCTGATGACCATATCTCATGACAGGGATTTTCTTGACAGTTTTTGCACCCATATCATGCATTTCGAAAATCAGGCTATTACCAACTATTCCGGTAATTATTCCAGCTTTGAAAGACAAAAGCATGAGAAAGAAGTCTTACAACAAGCGCAATTTGAAAAACAACAAAAAGAAGTGGAACACCTGGAAAAATTTATTAGCCGTTTCAAAGCGAAAGCCAGTAAAGCAACTCAGGCGCAAAGTAGAGTCAAAGCGCTGGAAAAAATGGACAGAGTCAGCGCGGTACAGATAAGACAGAAATTTGGTTTCGAATTTGCTGCCATCAATAAAAACATTACCGAACTCATCAGCATCGAGCAGGGAGCAGTCGGTTACGGCGAAACCACTATATTATCATCAATTAAAATTCGCCTGCTGGCAGGACAACGCATCGGTCTGCTTGGCCGAAATGGAGAAGGTAAATCGACATTAATCAAATTAATTTGTGGAGAGCTATCGCTGCTATCCGGCGAAATTGATCGCAACAAACATTTCAATGCCGGTTATTTTGCTCAACACCAGGTAGAGCAACTCAATCTAGAGCAATCCTCCATCTGGCATATCCAGTCTCTGGGCAGTGATATTAGCGAACAGGAAGCCCGTAATTTCCTCGGCGGCTTTGCATTTAATGGCGATAAAGCCCTGGAAAAAGTTCAGGGATTTTCTGGCGGAGAAAAAGCCAGACTGGTTCTGGCTATCATCACCTGGCAAAAACCTAATTTATTATTACTGGATGAACCAACCAATCATTTTGATATTGAAATGCGTGAAGCACTGGCATTAGCGCTACAAAATTACGATGGCGCAGTGATACTGGTTGCGCATGATAAAAACCTTCTAGAATGTGTGGTTGATGAATTCTGGCTGGTCAATGATGGACAGGTTAATCCGTTTAATGGCGATCTTGATGAGTACCAGAAATGGTTAAAGGAAAATCAATGGAGCACCAGTTTAAAAAATGAAATTCAGAACAAAGAAAACTCCGCACAATCTAAAAAAGAACAGAAGCGGCTGGACGCAGAAAAACGTCAGAGAAGATCTCCCCTTTCTAATCGATTAAAAAAGGTAGAGCAGCTCATGAGCAAACTACAGGATGAAAAAAACAGTCTTGATAACAAGCTCTCTGACAATAGTCTTTATAACGAAGAAAATAAAACGCAACTGGGTGAACTGGTCTCTCGTTCAAATCAGGTCAATTCAGAGCTGGAAACTCTCGAAGAAGAATGGTTATCTCTCACAGAAGAGCTAGAATCTCTGGAATAAAATATGACCAATACAAAACGCTTTATCGCCGGTGCAATTTGTCCCAGCTGCAACGAGGCCGACACCATGCAAATTGATAACGGTAATAAAAACATCGAATGTATCGACTGCGGTTATATCCAGACGGCTCAAGAACGCGATTCAAAGTCGTACGACTCTCAACAACCCGCACCACAGAAAAACAAGTTCAGTTCAACAAAAAATACCAGAGCAATTAATATTATTAACATTGATAACTCACCAGAAGATCAATAAGTCACTATGAATATAAAACAACTCAATCAAGTCAAAAATAATGCTATTCTGATACATGACCAGCACACCATCAATAAGGCACTACTTCGGCTGACCAAACAACTAACTCAGGATTATTCAACAAAATCTCCAGTCTTTCTGGTTGTTATGAGTGGCGCTTTTGTTTTTGCGGGAAAGCTATTACCACAACTTAATTTCCCTGCACAAATTGACTATTGTCACGCAACCCGCTATCGAGGAAATACTCTCGGTGGTGATATCGAATGGAAAGTAGAACCTCATTCCTGCTTACGTGACAGACATGTTATTATTATTGACGATATCCTGGACGAAGGTCATACACTCCAGTCTATTATTGATTACTGCCACCAGGCAAAAGTAAGTTCAGTCAAAACCGTTGTGCTTGTTGAAAAAGAGCATTCGCGTAAAGCAACGCCAGAAATGCATGCAGATTACTGTGAGCTGACCGTCCCCGACAAATACGTGTTTGGATATGGAATGGACTATAATCACTACTGGCGAAACTGCGAAGAAATATATTACCTTAAAGAAACTCCGGACAACTAATCATAATTAGCACTGAGAATAACCAATGGATACAACAGGCTTAGGTTCACCAATAAATAATCTGATCATTTTAATGGCCATGCGTGATGAAGCCCAGCCCATTATTGATACGCTAAACTTACAAGAACGATTTGATATTCTCAACCCAGAATTACCCATGCGCTGTTTTCAAAATCGGACAGGTTCAATAAACCTTTCTCTTATCATCAGTGGAATTGATGATCGTCACGATGTCGATAATATTGGTAGTGAGGCCGCAACACTGATGGCTTATGAAGCGGTCACTCGCTTATCACCCGATCTGATAATTTCTGCCGGTACCGCAGGCGGTTTTGCCAGTCGCGGTGCAAAGATTGGTACCATTTATGTAAGTGAAGAACATTTTGTTTACCACGACAGACATGTACCTCTGCCTGGATTTGATCAGTCTTCAGTTGGCCGTTATCCAGCGCTAAAAACCAGTCGACTGGCAAAAAATCTGCATTTGAAATCAGGTGTTATCTCTACGGGATCCTCTTTGCAAAAATGTGACAAAGACATTATTGTTATTGACCAGCATGACGCGGTTGCCAAAGAAATGGAAGCGGCAGGAATTGCCTGGGTCGCTATGTTGTTTAAAACGCCAATAATGGCTATTAAGTCTATTACAAACCTGTTGGATCAAGACAACCACTCAGAACATGAGTTTAGTAAAAACCTTATTTTTGCATCGCAATGTCTGCATGATAAAATGATAGAACTGGTAGACTATTTACAAAATAAAACGATAGAAGATCTCGCATGAGACGATTTATACCTATTTAATCAGTTAAACTGACTGACAGGAATTTTAACTTTAAAGCAGGCACCACCCAGTTCACTATGCTGATAAATCAAACTGCCATTATGAGCCTTACAAACTTTTCTGGCGATCACCAGACCAAGCCCTGTTTGTTTTTCGCTAGTTGTTGAGCGCGAACTCAATGTTGTAAATGGATTAAACAGAAGCTTTATTTCTTCCTCTTCAACACCTGAACCACTATCGTGCACCTCGAAAACAAAAGCTTTTTTAGCATTTATATCCGATTGATAAAGCTTCAGAAAAATACGACCTTTTTTGGGAACAAATTTAATCGCATTTGACAGAAGATTATCAAGCAACTGCTTAAATTTAATCAAATCAATTGAAGCGTTTACTGGTTCAAACTCAGATTGAAGTTTAATTTCTTTTGCATCAATACTGGTAGTATAGAGTTCCACTCGCTCATTAAGTATCTCAGTAACATCGGCTTCAATTAGATTTAACTCAACACTACCACTCTCAATAGCTGAAACATCCAGTAAATTATTCAATAGCTCAATAAGTTCCTTGCTGCTACGATTAATCAGTTGCAACAATTTTTCTGCTTTTTTCTCAGGTAAATCTCTTGTGAGCATATAGGAAGCGCTTGTCTGAATGGCTCCAAGAGGCCCTCTGATATCATGAGCAGCAGTACCGATAAATTGATTTTTAAGATGGTTCAGCTTTTTCAGTTCTGAGTACATTTCGATATTATCGATGCTGTGATTGACCCGACATAGAAATTCCCCTGGTGTAAATGGCTTAAGTAAAAAATCATTCGCGCCAGATTTTATAAAACGAGTTGATAACTTTTGCCCTCCCTGTGACGAAACACCAATAATTTCCATTTCATTTTTTTTATGGCTTTCCCTGATTTTCGAGGTTAACTTCATTCCATCCATCCCTTCCATGTAACAATCAATAATAACAACCTTTATTTGAGGATTATCTCGAATGATATCAAGCGCTTCTTCTCCAGAACCGGCTTTAAAGACATTAAGCTGTTGAATTTTTAGCAATCTTGCCATACTGTTTCTGGCTACGGATGAGTCATCAACAACTAATACATCAACCAGCGCATTGTTGTTAATTCTTCCAACCATCCAGGCAACATATTCAAGACTGTGGTCCATTGATTTATGTGCATAATCAGCAATACCTTTTTCCCAGAGGTCTTCTTCCTGAATTGATCCATCATTCATTCCTGTAAATAAAATGCAGGGAATTTTATTTTTTATTACGACATCAACCGCTTCACCATGATGGGCATCTGGCAAATCATAATCTACAATCGCCACACAGTAATCTTCAGCCTTTTTGTTCAAACTTATTTCGGTACTTGATAAATCTCCAAAAACATCAACCTGCAGACGATGGGTTTCTTCAATCATATGTTTGAGCGCTAACGCCAATGACCTGGTGTCTTCAACCAGTAAAACTTTTTTTGAGTTCATTGCTAAGTTAAATCCATCCATTAGCTGGTAATGCTGACTCCAAGTATATACCCAAATTCTTTAAAGAGTCTGGGTATCCTGAATACAGCCGAAATACTCAACCTTAATAGAATACTTTTTCTTGTATTGAAGGCTTTATATTCCATATCGATATAAATAAAACCACCACAAAATCATCTCATACGAGAGATAAAAAATAACCAGAATTCATCAGCTTAAATTACATAAGCCTGAATAAAACAGGGCTTCATTGAGAGGTTTATATCACTGATAAAAGACAAGAACCAATCCGCGTGAAATGGAGAACTAATGTTATTTAACCCTCATCTTTGATAGGATGTACGTAGACCACAGATTTAATTCTGTCAAATTTAAAATTAATTTAATTTTTGGTGTGAACAATAAGTACTGATAAATCAGGCAGTTATTCTCCATAAACTGGTTGTTCTCCATAAAATAGTTATCTTCATAGTTTAATAATTGGGCAAGAGGCGGGTTAATGCTACCTACAGATGAAAAGACAGACAATACCGGACCTTTCCTGAGTTCTGAATTCAACTTTGAAGCATGGAAACAACTTCATCAGGATAATCCTGACAGTTTTGAGACCATGCGTAGCCAGCTAATCAACGACTTCATTCAGTCAGCACCAGCACACTACCAGAGACGCCTTGAAGGTATAATGTTTCAAGTTAATGCCATTCGAGTAAAAAGCAAATCCCCGGTACAGAGCTGTGTAGAAATTTCAAAAATGATGCAAAATAGCCTTGGAGATTTAAGAGGTTTTATCGATGAGCTTAATTACAACGTTGATGAAAAAACGTCTGTGCCAGCTAATACAAAACTATCAGCAACCATTCTGGATTTTTCACGCTAAGCTTCTCTGAACTAACCTCTATTTGCTAAAGCTTTCTTATTGAAACATTCTCGTTATGGCTACTTCACCAAACCTGACAACTCTATTAACGCTGCCCGGATTGCACGATTAATCCGGGCTTGATCTAAAACAACCTCGTTTCTTGTTTTGCATAGCCCAACCAGTTCACTAGTGATAAACTCCTCTCAATAATTGATTGACTGGTAACTCCGCATGATCCGCATTGCGACTCGCAAAAGCCCGCTTGCTCTCTGGCAGGCAGAATTTGTTAAAGCAGAACTTGAAAAATTTCATCCGGGACTTCAGGTAAAACTGGTCCCCATGTCAACCAGAGGCGATAAAATACTGGATACTCCACTGGCTAAAATTGGTGGCAAGGGTCTTTTTGTCAAAGAGCTGGAAGTCGCGATGTTAGATAACAAGGCTGATATTGCTGTTCACTCTATGAAAGATGTTCCCATGGAGTTTCCTGAAGGCCTCAAATTGTCTGTGATATGTGAGCGCGAAGACCCTCTGGACGCACTCGTTTCTAACCAGTATCAGTCACTCGAAACATTGCCTGAAGGCGCAATTGTCGGCACCTCCAGTTTACGTCGACAGGTTCAACTGAGGGCGCTACGTCCTGATCTGAAAATCAAGGATTTACGTGGAAACCTGGGTACCAGACTGGGTAAACTGGACGAAGGCCAGTATGATGCGATTATTCTGGCATCGGCCGGTCTCATTCGATTAAAAATGGAAAACCGAATCGCCCAGAAAATTGCAGAAAACATCATTTTACCCGCTGGTGGACAGGGCGCAGTCGGCATTGAATGTCGAAGCGAAGACAAAGCCACTCAGGCTCTGCTCGCACCGCTTAATCACCAACCAACAGCAACCAGAATTATTGCTGAAAGAGCTGTTAACAACCATCTTCAGGGAGGGTGTCAGGTGCCGATTGGCGCATTTTCCTACCTGGACGATCAAGAAATAACGATTGATGCTCTGGTTGGCTCTCTTGATGGAAAAACCATTATTAAAAAGCAGATATCCGGACTCAGTAATCAGGCTGAACAACTTGGAATTGAAATTGCGGAACGATTACTCGATGCTGGTGCCGATAAGTTGTTAAAAGAAGCAGGCGCTCACTAACCTTTATACCCGCTACCGCAGTGGCACACTCAACGTCACTGCGATAGCAACTTAAGTCTGCTAAACTTTCATCATTTATCAGCCACTATTATAGCCAACGTGAGTAAACCTATCAGTTCTCAGCAAATCAACTCTCAACATAATATCCAGCAGCTCATTATCACCAGGCCAGCAGGACAAGCCGATTTTTTGTTAAAAAAACTCCAGTCACTCGGACAAGAGCCCTTATTAAAAACAGCCGCCACACAACTCAATTTTGATGTCACGAATTTAGAGGTCAGGCACCTGCCGTTAATAGCAGTAAGCCCCTTAGCAGTAGAACTATCAGAAACACTCGAACTGGAACAATTTAATGGAGCCATTTTTATTAGTGGTAATGCGGTTAAACACTTTTATAGTCGTTTTCATCAGACACAATTTAACCCAGATATCTGTCTC
>JADGFG010000025.1:0-2072 GCA_016743995.1 Kangiellaceae bacterium
TGAACTTTTGTTTTTAAACGTGTTACAAATATAAAAGATGAATTTTCTAGATTCCACTCTTTCAATCCCTGAGCTATACTCAGAAATTCGTGACAGTTATTGAAGTTATCAATTGAAGCATCTCAAAAGTAAAGGCTACCGTCAGACAGTCTACCAACAAAATAACATTGATAAGAGTCAACCGCCCATCCTGTAACGACTTAACATGAATACAGAAGGGTTTGTTGACCTGATAAAAAAGCAGGTCGACCTGTCTCAGTTAACCGCTATCGGCTCATCAACGGTAGTCACTCATTATATGGAGAGACTGGAACAGAAATTCATCAAAGGAATGCACTTAAACAAACTTATTTTTACCTGAACCTTTTTTCACTTTAACCAAATCTATCTAACTATCAGAAACTTCTGAGAGCTTCGCACACATTCAATCCAGCCAATCTGATAAATCACAGGTTATCTTTCTGATTTCTCCCTATAAAAACTGATTTTTCAGCAACCTGTTTTTAATAGTCAAAGATGAAAACTCACTTTAAGCACGTTCAATACAAGAAATTTTTTTGAGTGTCCTAGAATATCCCGGAAGCGGTGACATTCACCTTGAATATCACCGCTTCTGAGCAAAAATTGATTTATTCGTATCTTCTTCTATGCCCCAGTTTTTATGTGCACATAAACCACATGCCAGACATAAGATATTTCAAGAAAATCTCATGACATAGATAGATATCCTAAAAATATCAAAAACTTCAAAGTCTGTGACATAAACTAAAACACCTGTCACAAAAAGAATGTACCTTATCACATAAAATCTAACTCTTTCTTCACATCAGTTAAGGAGGGCGAATTATGCTAGCAACCCATCAGGACGCCGAAAACCGCTATACAAGAATTAGACAAACAGTGCTGGATGAAGTCAATAAAAATTTAGCTCATAGCAAGCAGAGAAAACTTAAAGCCACACTGATAAATCAGTCAGCATTAAACCACGCAGACAAATGGAGCTATTCCTCCAATCGTAGGGTTGATTGGGAATGGTTCAAGGGGTATGCATCTTTCAGATTTCGTTACCCCAAACGCTTTGAAATGGCTCTATGGCATGGGAATTCACTGGCAAGTTTAAGCCTTGGCCGTCCAACTTATCGAGGAAGTAAAATGCGCCTGTATTTTTTGGAGGGCAATCCCGACAAATCCAAAGATATAAAAGTATTTGAACATAATTTTTTAGCCATAGCTGGTTATGCGCAAGTTCTGGGTGCGGATGAGTTGCGGCTCATGAACCCGATTAATAATACCGTTAAAAGCTATTATGAGCGCTTTGGTTTTCGCTATGTCACAAAAGGTGACTATCTCTATATAAGGCTGTAAGATAAAGATATGAGTGATAATATTAAAAGTATCAACCAACAGCGTAACAAGAAAAAGCCCGGTTCTATCGAAGATGCGATAAATAAAGCCAGGCAACAAATACGCAATGTTGGTGCAGAAGATTTGGAAGAGCCAGAAGGCTTGGTATCTGGTGATATGAAAAAATTCCTCGAAGATCCCGCGCGCTATGAACAGGAAGATGATGATGAACGAGAATAAACCACGTAAGACATTAAGCGAACATGACAAACAACTTCACCCTCTCCCGGGAGAAGTTGATCCCAAAGACGCAAAAACAAAAGCATTCTTTGCCGTTCATAAAGCAAAAATTATCTAAGGGTAATCGGTAGAATAAAGTTATTGGGGCTCCAGATTAATTGGGTATAAACCACCATTAGACAGCCTACCAACAAAAAATCCTACAACAAAACTGCCCCTTCTCCTATGATATTTTATAATCGTCCTCAAGATTGCTACAGGAATGATTATATCGTATGAAAGGTTATACTCCCTATGAGAGCCATTTTGGAAAAGTCACCCATTTAGTAACGAGGCTATTATGAGCGAAACCGAGATTAATAGAGTCGAAATCCGCAAAAAAATAGAAGAAGCAAAAAAGGCAATGAAAGAACAAAACCAATGCCCTGATGGCCTTGGAGAAGACATTATTAAAGTAAACGAGTCCAATGACGAAGATTTTAATGGCG
>JADGFG010000025.1:2082-35685 GCA_016743995.1 Kangiellaceae bacterium
AAAGGTACATGACGATATTAAAAACAAGGTTAAGCAAGTAAAAATATTCCGAACCTTTGTTTTTAAACATGTTACAAATATAAAAGATGAATTTTCTAGATTCCACTCTTTCAACCCCTGAGCTATACTCATAAACTCTTGATAGTTATTGAAGAAATAAATTGAAGTATCTCAAAAGTTAATACAAAAACACCATACTTTCATCAAGACCCGAAAAATGGAGAAACGGCATGAACGGATTTATCTATGCATTATTTATTCCCTTTGAGAGATATCAGCATGAATTACTTCAGGTTATAATCGGCCTGTCTGCAGTCGCCATCTATTCCTGGACAACATTCAACACCTGGGTTGGAACAGAAAAAAATGTTCGTAGAGGCGGTTTACTCAAGCGTCATAATTCGGCTGCCTACTCTTTTAATCATGACCAAAAATTTCCATTGTAGAAGGAGCGCGGCAATGCCCCACCAATATGACTATGACATAAAACAATACGGACGAATGAAAATCAAATTAAAAAAGGGAATTAATCATTACTATAGAGCAGTTGAAGGTGAAACCTTTTTCGAAACGATGGGCAATGCCTACAAGCATATAAAAAAGCTTTCTCAACTTAAACAATTTAAAGGCAAATCAAACTACTATATTGCAAAACGTTGCTTTAAAAATGAAAATAATGAGCTTAAAGTGATTTTTGAGCTGCTCCCTGATTCAATTCATATGGCTAATGCCTACAAAAACTTTTATAAAGCCAATAAGGCCTGGGGGAAATTCTCCAGCTACGGGGTTGTACGCTATAAAGTTAATATAATTAAAGAAGATATCTTAATTTGATTTGTTGTTTTTTCCATCTTACTATCTTCGTAAGTGCCTCGTTACTCTGACGAGGCACTTAACAACCGGGAATTTAGCAAACTGTCTGGTGTTTGAGTTTAAGTTTAAAAAATTGTGCTATTTATTTTCCTTGATCAACTTCACAATCTTTTCACCCGTTCTATCAGTGATAAAATATTCAACCGTTTTACCATCTTCATTGGTGCGACTAAGCTCTGCACCCTGCTCAATTAAAAACTCAACCATTTCAGTCTTACCCCACTTCACTGACTCAAAAATTATTGGCGCAACAGCCGGATCATTCACGTCACCACCCGCATTAATCAGTCGTTTCATTGACTCGATATTTCCACTCTTGGCAACGTTAGTTAAGGCTGTGGCGTTATAGGGATTTTTATACGAAGGATTTGCGCCATGACTCAGCAATAGTTCGACCAGTTCTGGATAATTAGCAGCGCCACTGAGCGGGGCAACCCCACTTTCATCCACACCGTTTACATCAACTCCAGCATCAATAAACATTTTTGCGATTTCGTAAGAGCCGATTTTACAGGCATGATACAGCGGCGTTGTGTAATGAACCATTTTGCTCAGATCAACACCAGCTTCAATCAGCTGTTTTACTACGATACTATTTTGTGGCTGTGTATTGGCACGCTTTAGTGCTGACGCAAGAATAGAATATTCATCTTCATCGATATACTCAATATCTGCCCCTGCATCAATTAATAGCTTGGTGATTTCATAATCCCCATAGAGAGCCGCATATCTGAGAGGTGTGTAGGTGTGCCTGTCGGTAACATTAACTTCAGCACCTTTACTCAGAAAATAAGTAACATAATTGAGGTTACTTTGAGTGACAGCTTCAAGCAGTGCCGAATCACCTGAAGGTGTTCTGTAATTTACCGATACGCCACGCTCAAGGTAGAGTTCAAGCACTTCAATTTCCCAGTCCATCTGGATATCACCAAAAAAATTGTATGCCCTTTCCTCTGGTGACATGGCATCAATTTCTGCGATTTTCTTATCAAGTACTGCTTTATCCAATTTTGTCTCCTGGCTATGAATGGTAAATCCACCTGTTAAATCTCAAATAGACCCGCACATTAAATTTTGCTTCAGTCTTTTACATTTCTGGCATTTAAAAAATGCAGTCGATGGGTTCAGGAACTGATCTTGTGTTGTTCATGGTGCAGTGTAGCATACACTAAGGATCTTTTGCGTATGGTTTCATCCTGTTCAGAATTGAAGTGATTGATTAACAAATACTCATTGATTTTCCTGTTTTTATCAGCAGCTCAAAATTCGATACTGACTCTTTGAGGCTGCCCATTGTTTCAGGTAAAGCAACGAAAGCTAAAAAAGCTGATCTTCAGCTCTGAAAATTCTGCCCGTTTATACAACTATTCTGACAAGTCAGATTTTTCACGGGATTTTGTCACTTTTTTAAATGTCAGCGGCCGTAATCTTTAACTCCCGAAAGCAAGTCAGTTTTTTTCGGAATGAGCAGTCCAGATTTTAACTAACACTTCTTCTTACAAGGAGCTTCACATGAAGACTATGAATACCGATACTGTGAATACCGCTACTAAGAGTACTAATACCCTAAGTAGCAATACAATAGATACCAATACAGCAAATACGGGTACTAATACCACGAAAACAACAGCTAGTGACTTATCGATACAAAACCTTAATGCGGGTTGGCGACGATACATTATAGAACTAGCAGGTGTTGACACCAAAAACTTCCTGTTGATGCAAGGCTCGTTTGGATTACAATCCAGTGATTCTAGTGGTTTATTAAAGGTTCTAAAAAGGCAGTTTTTATATTGCTGCTAAAATTACAAGCGGAAATATCAGGCAGTCTCCTCTATACCCAAACTCCTTGAAGATGTTGGACCACTGAAACGGCACAAAATGGCTAAACACTCAGCCCATACTGGAAACAAGCGAGGAAGATTAAACCCCTTCTATCATTTCCTTAAGTTTTATTAAGCCAGAAAAATATTCACAGTCACACCAGAATGCGTGTTCTTGATAGAAAAGAGTTTGTCACTCGCGATTATTTCTTTTAAAAGCTTTTTCAAGTGCCTCACGACTGGAGGCTTGCATATTCAGAATTCCTTTTTTGGTCTCCCAATTGCTGATTGTCGCTACATTTTTACCAAGCAATGCTGAAAATTCTGTTTTAGTCATTCCCAGTGCTTTGCGTAATTTTGTGATATGAAAGGCGTGAATTCCTCTGGAGATATCTATTTTTTTCTGTGTTATCTTTTTGCTGTTTGACTCGTCTGTCGTTTTTTGTTTAGACGGTGACGAAGTTTTTTGCAAATCAATCCCAAAAATATTCGATAAATCGCCCGCAACCTGTACTTTTTTGCGAGTACCTGATGGAATTTTAAATTCAGCACCAACCAGATCTTTATGATCAACATCACGTAATAAAAACAGCAACTCAGGTGAATGATCGAGACGAGCCCCAATACCATATAAAACAGCAGCCACATGCTTACACATGGTCGCCCAGTCAGGACAATCACATTCGAGTTTTATATCTTTCGACTGAGGAAATAAACCCTTCTCTGGATCAGAAACAACTTTCATGACGTTATCTGAAAGTTTGCCTTGCATTAGTTCCAACAGTGACCCGACTTTGCCTGCACATTGCTTTTTAATAGCTTGCCAAATATTATCTGCTAACGGATTGATCTTAATTTTGATATTATATATTTCAGATCCACTGACCATTGCTTCAATTTGACCTTTTTTAATTTCCAGATGACAAACCGAGCCATTACGAACATAAGTTCTGCCTCGCGGTAATCGACTGTCTAAATCACTAAAAAGTTCCAAATGGCTACACCAGGCGTTACCCCAGAATGTATTGGTTATTTTGCGGCCGGTTTTCTCAACCGGCTGGATACGCTTTCCTTTTTTACGCAATTTATTCATTTCTTTTTTTGCATTCGCTAGCCGTTTGGCAACGGGAATGTAAGGTGACCAGCCATAAGACATAATCGCTCCAGGGATTTATATGGTTGCTCTTTCTAAATCGAGACTCACCAGGTTTAACAGTTCATTATTATCCATTTCAGTCAATTTAACCTCAGAACCACCTTGTAGTAGTTCGTCAGCCATCGCTGATTTTTCAGTGATAATAGCATCTATTTTTTCTTCGATGGTACCCTGACAGACAAATTTATGGACTAATACACTCTTCTTTTGTCCAATCCGAAAAGCACGATCTGTTGCCTGATTTTCGACGGCAGGGTTCCACCAGCGGTCAAAATGGATAACATGCGAAGCTGCAGTTAACGTTAAGCCAGTACCACCGGCTTTAAGAGATAATACAAAAAATGGTGGACCTGCTTCAGTTTGAAATTTATCGACCATCTGTTGGCGTTTTTTTGTCGATACTCCACCATGTAAAACGAGTCCTTGTCGATTAAAAATATTCGCTAAAAAATCAGCTAGTGGTTGGCACATCTCACGATACTGCGTAAATATCAAGACTTTTTCCTGACGTACACTGATTTCTTCGCAAAGCTGGGCTAACCGCAAAAACTTTCCGCTGTTAGTGGCATTAAAATTTCCATCAGATCTGAATTGAGCAGGATGATTGCAGATTTGTTTAAAACGCAACAAGTACGCCAGGATCAAGCCTCGCCGTTTTATTCCATCTTCTTTCTCTAACGTGCTTGCTAATTCATTCACCGTTTTCTGGTATAAAGCTGCTTGTTCTCTGGCCAGTCCACAATAGGCATAGACTTCCGTTTTATCCGGCAAATCAGTAATAATCGTTTTGTCTGTTTTCATTCGCCTTAAAATATAAGGTTGTACTAAATTACGTAGCGGTGCATATTGCTCTGTTTTTCTTTTGCTGAGTGATTGTGTAAAGGATTTGAAGCGAGCAGTTGTTCCCAATAAACCCGGATTAATAAAATCAAATAGAGACCACAGATCCGAAAGTCGATTTTCAACAGGGGTTCCAGTCAACACGATTTTTGACTTTGCCTTCAAGCTTTTGGCAGCTCTGGTCTGTTGTGCTCCCGCGTTTTTGATGGCTTGCGCTTCATCCAGAATGACTGTTTGCCAGGTCTGGTCTTGCAACCAGTTTTGGCGCAACAACATTCCGTAAGTGGTAACTACCAAATCGATATCCGTTAATTGACTGCTTTGTGACAATGAAGTTAGCCTGGTTTTACTGATGAGAGAAGGGTGCACAAACAGGGACTTCAATGAAGGCGCAAACTTCAATAACTCATTTTTCCAATTGCCCAATAAAGAAGTTGGTAAAATCAGCAAAGAAGGGAGAGCTGATTGCTTTTTTTTCAGGATCAAGAGAAGCGAAATAACCTGGATTGTTTTTCCCAATCCCATATCATCAGCGAGGCAAGCGCCCAGGCCCAACTGATTTAAGTGCCACAACCATTTCACGCCAGTTTCCTGATAAGGCCGTAGTGTTGCTTTTAATAATCGTTTGGGAAGCACTGATTTCAAGTTTTCCGGCTGCCGAATTGAAGTGAGAATGTCTGATAATTTATCGTCGGCCTCAATAAAAGCCCATTCAGCTGGGTCTTGCTGTGTATCGAGAGTAGAAAGGTCGGATGGCGCACCGGCAAGCAGTCGCATGCCTTCAGCAAAAGAGATCCCTTCCGACCGGGCTTGTTTTTCTAACAATTTCATTTGTGCCATGGCTTGTTGTAATTTATCTTTGTCGAGCTCCACCCATTGGCCTTTAAGCAGGACTAACCCATTCTCACTCTCCAGAAGATCTGCCCATTCCTTTTTAGTCAGTTTTTGCTTTCCAATAGCCACTTGAACATCAAATTGAAGCATTGAATCCAGGTTAAAACTATTATTAAGCTTGCTGCTTAATTTCGCATGTACCTTGGGACGAGAGCGTTTTTTCCACCAGTCAGGCAGGCGTGTAACAATGCCGCTTTGCTCAAAAAATGGCACTTCTTTGAGAAATTGATAGGCTTCATGAGAACTCCAGGCCAGCGGATGATAGACATCCCCTGAATCTACAAGCTCTCTAACCAGGCCACTCGATTGTGATGCCAGCTGAATTGGCGAAAGCAAATGGATAAGGCGCGCTTTGTTTTTATGACCTGCATATTCTTGCATTGCCTCCGCTAATGGCAAATGAAGATTCTTTCCGCGAGAATGCGAAGGTAAATAGGTTGCCATAAAAGCAAAAGGGTAATTGGGATCATTTTTGTTTTCTGCCAGATGAAAACACACTCGTCCGGTCTGGTGCCACTGGGGTGCGTGGTTTTGCAAGTAGTCGGATAAATGACTAAATCTCTGAGCGACAACCTGCTGCAGCCAGCCATCTAAAGCTTGCCATAGTGTTTGTAAAACCGGTATTGATAGATACTCGGCGCCCCACATTGGCGGTGCGCTCACTAACAGGCGTTCAGCAGAACCTTCATCCAGTTGTTCTATGGGTACCCACTCGTCACTTTCTGAGCTGTGACAACGAACGGTCATGTATTGACAGGCAAATTCATACCAGAAATGGAATGTAGGCAGCAGAGAAAGATCCGTTTTTATAGCCGCTAATCTCAAAAGGCCTTCATAGGCATTATTTTCTAGAAAAATTTGAATAATGTCAGCGACAGACGACGCATTGTCACTTTCATTATCCGAGGGAAAACAATGGAGTTGACCAGAGGGCAACAAACCAAGGGAATAGTTCATAAAATATTCATTTCTATTTTTTTGAATTTTAGTATGCGATTAGCAAGCGTCAAAACTTGTTGTAAAGCGCCCTAGTATATCTCTTGTAACTGGTACTACAAGAGATATACTAGAAAATGAGACATCTCTCTTTTAGTCAAGCTGGATTTGAATTCGCAATAATTACGGTGTTTACAGAATTTCTTTTTCTAATTTTTTAAACGCTACGAATTTCCATCAAGGCAATCCCCGATAGCAACCGTATCGTCAATTATTAGCGTTACCTTAGACCAATGTAACCAATATGACAGTAATCATTACCGGAAAGCTTTTCTTTGTTGGTATATACGAATACCGGTGATTTTGACATTCGAGCAGCTAGTAGTACACTGACAAAGGTTTTATAATTACTGTCTGACTCGTTTAAATAAGCCCAGTTGTGTGAGTTACCACAAAGTTTTGGTACACCTTTCAGGGTCAACCTGAATCCGTAATTTTCTCCGGCAGTAACATCAATCGTCCCAATCCCCCCTGAGACAACTCCGTCCCAGGCGGCAGAAGCATTTAAAGAAAAGCAGAGTGAAATAAAAAAAGTATTGTTCTTAAGCGTTTCATAATTGTTCCATTTAATGTTTTCCAAACAGCCCATATTTTGCCCATTTCAAACTTTAAACTCAAGTTTTTAGTGATTTCATGGTCATATTCTAAAGAAAACCCAGAGCGTTGAGCTTGCAACACGAGTCACTAAGCCCGATATCTCAATATCAGTAAGACGTAATTATCACCAATTGACCGCTGGTTTTATATGTGTGAACATCAGACTCACAATTTTGGCGGCCTTTATAGACGGGCTTGCTAATACTCAATCAACCAGTGTAATACCCAACCGAACACGATAAGTGAGCATTACGATAGATGAACAGAAATTATAAGTGGCTCTGGTTTTCTCTGATTGTTTTGTGTGCTGGCTGGGCTTCTTTTTCAGCGGTAGCACATGGCGTTGATGACAGCACCAGACAATTCTTGCAAACCAGCGAAGGCGTTGCGTTTCTGCCTTTTATGTATATTGGCGCTAAACACATGGTCACAGGTTATGATCACCTTTTGTTTCTGGTTGGCGTATTATTTTTTCTATATCGTTCAAAAGATGTACTGATTTACGTCAGTTTTTTCACGCTGGGACATAGTGTGACCTTAATATCAGGCGTATGGAATGATATCCAGGTCAATGCCTATTTGATCGACGCCATTATCGGCTTATCAATTGTCTATAAAGGTTTCGACAATTTGGGTGGTTTTAAGCGATTGTTCGGATTTGAGCCAAGTACCAAAGCAGCCGTTTTAATCTTTGGGCTTTTTCATGGCTTTGGGCTGGCGACCAAACTTCAGGAATTTGAATTTGCCAGAGAGGGCCTACTGGCAAATCTGATAGCCTTTAATCTTGGCGTGGAGCTGGGCCAAATCTTTGCATTGACATTTGTTCTGATAGTACTGAGTATCTGGCGGCGACATGCAAGTTTTCTGAGATTTTCAACGGTGTCGAATACTTGCCTGATGTGTGCTGGTTTAATGCTTACCATGTTTCAATTTACTGGATATTTAATACTTTAAGCACAAACCTGGGCTGAATTTACTGAAGACTAAGTCTTAAAAAAAAGCAGCTAATTAAGATAGCTTCTAATTAAAAGAAAATCTATTTAAGAGAACGCCCGTTTAAGAGAATATTATGAATGAAATAACATTTCCGACTCAATCAAATGCGACCATTGTTAAAGCCAGTGTTATCGCACTACTGGTTTCTACGGTACTATTTGTCACCCTGATTCTTCCCGTAGAATATAATATTGACCTGACTGGCACAGGTAAACTTCTCGGTTTGACGGCGCTTGCTGAAAAATCCAGTAATAACCTCACCAAAGAAAATTCGAAAACACAGCCATCTGATTTGCAGGAAAATACGGCTACGGTTGTTATTCCGCCAGGCAAGGGAGTTGAATATAAATTCAAAATGAACAAATATAGCAACCTCACCTATCAATGGAATGCGAATGGCACACCGCTATTTTTTGATTTTCATGGTGAACCGAAAGGCGATAAAACGGGTTACTTTAAAAGCTATACCATTGCTACCGCTTCAAAGGTGAAAGGCTCTATGACTGCACCATTTGATGGTGTACACGGTTGGTACTGGAAAAATAACAGTAGCCAGCAAGTGACTGTGACTTTATATACACAAGGAGATTACGAAATAATAGGGCTGATTCATTAGTCTTCGAGATTGTAAAATACATTATGTAAATACTAGATTTCACTGACTCAATCAGGGACGGACAGGTATCTTGTATTTTTTTACTCTCTTCCTGATTGATAAAAACAGGAAAAGAGTGAACATTGTTGTTTAAGGGCTGCTGTTTTTGTTACTCGCTTTCAGAAAGACCAGACGGCATAGCTACTATGGCAGTCTGTTTCATTCTTCGCGCTTCTAATAATCGATTAATTAATGCCGAAGTTCTGGCACCAATAATCAGCATACTGGGAGTTACTATTAACGTTAGTAATGTAGAAAAAGCCAGTCCTCCGGCGACAGCTGAAGATAGCTGAACCCACCACTCTGTCGAAGGTGCGCCATAGGAAACTTCTCTGGCAAGAATATCAATATTAATTTGCAGG
This sequence comes from Kangiellaceae bacterium, assembly GCA_016743995.1. Lineage (GTDB taxonomy): Bacteria > Pseudomonadota > Gammaproteobacteria > Enterobacterales > Kangiellaceae > Aliikangiella. Next base: position 11,275 of record JADGFG010000025.1, read on the forward strand.
ACCATTGGCATTAACCCAAGAATAGTGGTTACCGTTGTCAACATAACAGGTCTAAGCCGTTGTGCGCCGGTTCTTAATATTGCCTCCTGTACTGCCATTCCCTGTTTACGCAGATAATTATAAGTATCAATTAATACAATATTATTATTAACAACGATACCTGCAAGTGAAATAACCCCGATCCCGGACATCACAATACCAAATGGTTGATTCATAATTAACAAACCAATGAACACACCAGCCGTTGAAAACAGAATGGCACTTAATATAAGAAATGACTGGTACAGGCTGTTAAACTGAGCAACCAGAATAATAAAGATGACCGCCAGCGCAACCATAAATGCATTTTTCAAAAAATCCTGCGAACTGGCCTGTTGCTCATTTTGCCCCTTAAAATTAAATTCTACTCTGGGGTCCAGATCCATTTCCGGAATCGCATTTTGTAATGTTTCCAGTTTTTCTGCAAAATTTTCCCCCGGAGCCATATCGGCAGTAATCCGGTTGGCACGCCTTCCTTCTATTCTGCGTATTGTATCGACTTTTTGTGCAGCGACTCGTTCTACAAAATTGCCGACTGGTATGAGTCCCTGATTAGTGGCTATACGTAAGTTATCCAGTTGTTCAATGTTACGTGTATCAACAGGGTATCGAATTCTGATATCAACTTCTTCGTCAGCATCGTCGGGCCGATATTCCGCAACTTTAATTCCATTAGTGACCAGTTGAACCACATTACCCACCGCCTGAACGCTGGCACCAAAGCGGGCTGCTTTTTCTCGGTCAACCTGCAATCGCCATTCTATTCCGGCAAGTGCTCGGTCATCATCAATATCAACAAAGCCACCAATATCAATCATTTTCTGTTGTACTTTGTTGATGGTCTCCTCGACCAGTTCAGGAAATTTAGAACTGATTTGCAGGTCAAACGGACGACCTCCACCGGGACCATTCTGTTGTTGTCGTATACTCACCTGAATCCCGGAAATATCGGCTGTTCTCTGCTCTATCATTTTATAAATTTCAACGGCTTTTTGTCTTTTGTCCCACTCTTTGAAGTTGAGTCGAATGCGACCGATCACATCTTCTCCACCGCCACGCGTCACAAAAGTAGAGACATCATCGGTGAGATCAAGTAAACGTTCTTCTACCTGTTTAACCAGAATATTTTTTTCATCTATCGAAAGATCACCACGCGCTTTTACTAAAACCGTCGTTGCATTGGGCTCGGTATCAGGAAAGAACTCTACCCCGTTCCCAAAAACGGCATAACCACCTATTGCGCCAACCAGTACGAGTACTGATATGCCAAGTATTGATTTTGGCCAGTTAGTTGCAAATCTTAAAACTCTGATGTATCGGCCAGTAAACCCTGTCACTTTGGTTAAATCACCGTCTTCTGCCATCAGAAGGTTCTGTTTTGTTTTCTCGCTGATATAGCGAGTTTTACCAAACATCGAACCTAAAGTTGGTACAAAAACTAATGCCATTACCAGTGAAGCGCCCAATACTGCAATCAGCGTCATGGGCAGGTATTTCATGAATTCACCCATGATATCCGGCCAGAACAGTAAGGGAGCAAAAGCCGCCAGCGTTGTTGCGGTAGAAGCGATAATAGGCCATGACATTCGCTGAGAAGCTTCCCGGTACGCTATCTTTTTGGGAACGCCCTCGCCCATTTTTCGGTCGGCATATTCAATGACTACAATAGCCCCATCGACCAGCATTCCGACTGCCATGATTAACGCAAATAAAACGACGTTATTAAGAGTAACGCCGAACATTGCCAATATGGTTATTCCCGCCAGAAATGCGCCAGGAATTGATAAGCTAACCAAAGTGGCTGAACGAAGCCCTAACACGGCGATAATAACGATACTGACCAGAATGATAGCGGATAACACATTGTTACCCAGGTCTTTCAACATGCTTTTTACGTCGCGTGATGAATCACCGGTAAAATCGACGGTGACACCCGATGGCCATTTTTGGTAATTACTCTCAACAATTTCTCTGACTTTATCAACGGTACCAATTGTGTTTTTGCCCGGTTTTTTTATGACCTGCAGAGTTATGGCTTTATTGCCGTCAAGCCGGGCAAAGGAATGAGCATCTTTATAGGTTCTGCGTATTGTCGCAATATCGGAAAAAGTAACAACCTTTTCACCAATGACTTTAACCGGCATGCTTAACATGTCTTGCAGGTTTTTAACCAGACCCGGAATCTTAACCGCAAATCTGCCGCTTCCCGTATCGAGCGTACCTGCAGCTACCAGTTTGTTATTATCGCCAACCAGAGAAAAAAGCTCCTGTGGCGTAATATTGTAACTTTCCATAATTTGCGGGTTCACAACCACTTCCAGCATATCTTCTCTGTCACCGTTAACTTTAACTTCAAGTACTTCTGTCAGACTTTCCAGTTGGTCTCGTAAACTTCTTGCCAGTGCTGCCAATGTATATTCTGGCATAGAGCCTGATAGCACCACAGAAATGGCTGGATTTTCTTCCGCCATGGTTATTTCATGGATACTGGGTTCTTCAGATTCGCCGGGTAGTTTTGCCTTCGCAAGAGTGACCGCATCCCGGACATCGGCGAGTGCTTTTTCACTATTAACTTCTGGATAAAACTCAAGAGATACAGAAGCCGAGCCTTCACTGGCACGGGAGGTCATATTTTTAATACCTTCCAGGCTTCTCAGTTCGTTTTCCATAGGCCGAATCAGCATGCGTTCAGCATCTTCAGGTGATATACCTTCATGAACCAGCGAAACATAAATGTGCGGAATGGGTATATCAGGATTAGCCTCTTTGGGAATTGAAGCTAATAAACTTGCGCCGGCAACGAGTATCAATATGAAAACCAGGGTTACCGCGCGGGACTTGTCTAATAATCCGCCAATCAGATTATTCATGACTGGTTGCTCCGCTAGTATCAGTGCTTTTTACGCTCGTTCTAAGATCTTCTGACTGGAGTTTGTCTGTTTTTACTTTGTCAGAGGCTTTTACTTCACTATTAACAAAGTTCGGCTCTACGTGATCACCGTCATCAACAAAGCCCTGGCCTACCGTAATAATGTTTTCCTGATTATTCAGGCCGGACAACCAGACACCATCTTTTTCGGAACGAACCATTTCAACGGCTTTAAAATGAACGACATTATGTTCATCAATGACTTTAACCCCCAGTCCACCATTTTTACTCAATGACAAGGCTGCAGGCGATATTTTATGAGCCAGTACTTTACTGGTTTGTAATTCAATTGTGGCACTGATACCTACCGGTATTTTTTGTTCGGGATTATCTATTGCCAGTTCAACTTTAAAGGTATGGGTTGCGTCATCGGATGCTGCAGAAATATAACGAACTTTACCTTCATAACTGTTTCCAATGATTAACCTGGCGACACCTATCTGTCCCAGGGCAACATTGGCGACTTCAAGTTCCGGGATATCTCCTCTCACTACAACCGGATTAACATCCAGAATTTCACCGACTTTGCTGTCGATTGATAACAAATCACCAACTTCAACAAAACGTTCGTTAAAGATTCCATCAAATGGTGCCCTGATTTCGGTATAAGCAATATCCAGTTCAGCCTGCTCGACTTCGGCTTTAGCAAGCTCCAGGTTTGCCTCGTTTTCAGCCAGTTTGGTCTGTGCAGTTAATCCTCTTTTACCCAGTTTTCTCGCTGCTCTATATTCTAATTGCCGTTGATTAAGCGTTGCATTTGCCTTTTGAAGACGTAGCTTTTTATCTTTAACGGCCAGCTTAATCAATAATTGTGATTTTTTAACTGCTTCGCCACGTTTGACCAGAATAGATTCTACCCGTCCAGAAGTTTCGGACCTTAGTCTGGCTCGTCTGTCAGCCTCTGTTCTACCATGTAGCTCAATAACACTGGTGATCAGACTGGCTTCTCTCCGCTCTACCCGTACTTTGGTTAGTGCCTTGTTTTCTAACTTATTTTTTGATTCATCAGCATTCTCTTTCATATCAGGTGAAGAGCCGGTCATCATCCAGCCAGCTAATACTGCAACAACGCCTATGGCAATAATCCATGGTTTTTTATTGAGTGTATTTGTTATTTCCAATGGTATAAGTCCCGGTTAGCAAGTGTATTATTTGATTGTTTGGTGAATTATATCGGCCAGATGCTAACAAAATGTTGGCTAAATGTTACTAATCATTAATAATCAGTCTGATATTGTCTCATAAATAACCCATAATAATGGGTAAACTAACGAATAGTATTGTTTTAATTCGTTTAAGTGTTAAATATCATGATATTAATTCTAGCAGTGTAATCCGCTCAGTTATGATCTGACAGGTAAAAATTCAGAGAATTGTTATCTTACCAAGGTTACCTCAGTCACCTTATGTTAGTCATTAGAGCTAATAGTAGCCTTATCTAAATAGTAGCCTTATTCAATAAAAACTTTGCATTTTCTCTGTTAAATTTTTTCCGTTTTATTCCTGTTACTTTCGTATCGTTAAAGAAGTAGATAATTGTTGATCCATTTTAATAAACGTTATTGACGTGAAAGTTCTGGTACAGAAAACTCAAGAGAAGCTATTTTATATCAAAACAAAAGATCCCTGGTTATCGATAATTTATTATTTTGAACTACATAACGACAAGTAATAATACAGAATCCAACAGTTAATTACTGCGCAGTATTAATCAATTATTATAAATATACGACAAATTGCTGAAGTAAAAAACTCCTGTTGAATATGTTAACTAGTCGAAAATCGATGAGTACAAATTTTAAATTGAAAATCAATTAAAAGAAAAGTGACTAGCCTTAAGCTTGCCAGAACGGATTGACTAAGTATTGAGCTTTATCACCGGGTAATTTCTTTCTGACATTCTAAGTAAAAAATTGACGACAAGCTAATACACCCACTTCAATTTGTTTAACTCAAACCAGTATTCATCCAGAATATAAAAAACTACATTTAGTTACCTGCACTTTCATAGAGTTACTTATCTTAACGCAATCCGTCTTGTTTTTATTCATCATTACATGGGACAGTGAGATAGTTAACGGTAAAAAAAGACTGAGTTATTTGTTTGTGAGAATTATGTGGAATTATTCTGGGAATAACTTAGTGCATACCAATTAAAATTAGTTCCATTGAAACCTGAGTTTTTTGTAAATATGCTAGCAAACATCAAAGATAATAAATGCTATCTTAAACAGTAAAGGATTTCCTGACCGTACAACTAAAAGCACAGAGCGAAAGTTTTGGTGATTAATCAGATTTAGTCATTCATTAGAAATGCTCTTTACACAACCAACCAAATAATCAGGAACATCTGACAATGAAAAAACAAATTAAATGCAGGTCGTTAATAACGGCTATGCGCGGCATATTATTTGCGAGCGCAGCAACATCATTAACTTTTGTACCCAATGTAAGTGCGGCAGAAGATACTGATGCAACCGCTCAAAAAATAACGATTACAGGCTCTCGAATTAAGCGTACAGATGTTGAGACCGCTTCCCCCGTTCAGGTTATTACCTCATCGGATATGATAGACGCAGGCCGTTTCAGTGTCGCTGATGCATTACGTTCATCCACTTCTAATAGCTTTGGTTCTTTTGTTCCATCTTCGGGTAATACATCACAATCACAAGCGACGGTTGACCTGTTAGGTGTGGGCTCAGAACGCACATTGGTATTACTTGATGGAAAAAGACTTCCAGGCTCTCCCAGTCTTGGAGGTTCCAGTGTTAATATTAACCAGATCCCGATGGCAATCGTTGAACGCATTGAAATTTTAAAAGATGGTGGTTCAGCTATCTATGGTTCCGACGCAATAGCTGGTGTTGTTAATATCATTCTCAAAAAAGAGTTTGAAGGTTTTAATATGAATGCTGGCACAACAAGACCGGATGATGAAGGGGGTGATTCCAATGACTTCTCCTTTGTGACCGGTATTTCAGGTGATAAAGGAAATATTACTTTTGGTTACGAGCATGCTGAACAAAAACCAATATTTGATCGTGATCGCCCTTACACCGCTTCCTCTATCAAAGATACGGATGGCAATGGAATTTTGAATGATTCCAGTGCTGTTGGCATAAGCTCTTACGGAGCAACCATAAAAAATCCAGTAACCGGTAACCTGGAAGCCTCCCCACAATGTGACACCTTAAAAAATACCGTACCAGGTTTTGTGGGTGTTGTGGAAGATGGTAAAAATCAATATTGCGGTTATGCCTATGGTGACGTTGCTGCCAATCAGGCATCGACTAATCGCGATTCCATTTTTGTTAATGGTATTTACGAAGTTGCTGATGAAATGAATATTTTCACCAGAGCAATGATTACTCATAATAAATCATTTGGACGTTATGCACCACCTGCTGCCAGTTGGACTGCGCCAGTTGGCAATGAACATAATCGTTTTGATCAGCCTGTCAAAGGCAAATTTCGCTGGCACCAGGTTGGTTTTCGAGATTCAGTGGTCGATGATTATTCTCAGGACTATATTGCAGGTCTGAATGGCTCATTGAATGATGGTGCAGTAGAGTATGAAGTTTATTTTCATCATAATACCACTGATAATAAAAATGTGGGCAAGTACTACCTGAGTTATGCCGGTCTTGATTATAACACGGCTGAAGATGCCAGACGCCAGGCCGTGATCGATAAAGCGATAGCTGACGGAAAAACAACAGATACCAAGCTACTCACTGCAGCCGAAAAAGCAGCCAATGTTCGAGCCACAGCGTTACGTGAAGATTATAACCGCTTTAATCAATGGTACGGTGGTTTATCTTTTGAAGCGGGAGAGCTTTCAGGCGGCGCAATTGGTCATTACTTTGGCGCAGAAACCTTTAAAATAGACTATCGCTCAACAGTCGATGCTCAATCTGAAGCAGGATTAGTCGGCGGTTCATCGGGGAATTCTTCGGGCCGAAGCCGTGATATCTGGGCGGCGTTTTATGAAGTGGTCATGCCGCTTACCGACGAGTTGGAAATGAGTGTTGCTGCACGCTATGACGATTATTCCGATTTTGGAACCGAAACTTCACCTAAAGTTTCTTTTACTTACAGACCACTCGATTCATTAATGGTACGCGCATCTTATGGCGAAGGATTTCGTGCTCCGGGGTTAGAAACTTTATCTCAGGCTGATTCCTTTTCTGCCGATTCCGCAAAAGACTATGTCACTTGTGTAGATGATACCAAGTGTAAAGAAAAACAATATACTACCACACGTCAGGCGAATCCAAACCTTAAAGCGGAAACTTCTAAAACGGTTAACCTGGGCATTGTCTGGTCACCGGTTGATGAATTAAACATTACGACAGATTTTTATAACTTAAAAATTGATGATGCCATTCGTTTTGTTCCAATTCAGGATATTGTCTATATGGAAATGCTGGGAACACCAAATCCTGAGCCTTCAATGATTACCGTTGATCGTGTCACCGAAGGTGCTTCTTCACCGGTATTTAAAACCTCTACAATCAATGGACCGGGTCTTGATATTACTGGAACCAATATTAACCTGACTTATACACTTGAGAGTAGTCTTGGTCAGTTCAGGTTTAATTCTGAGACCGCTTACTTCTTTAAATATGAAGAAGATTCTTATATTGGCGGACCAGTTCAGGATAAGGCAGGTTGGGAATTAAAGCCAGAATATAGAACGCAGTTTACCACCAGCTGGTCATTGGATAATCATGGGTTTACCTGGAATATGGATTTTATTCCGAGTACCAATGGTGGAGAAACGCCACAGAATATAAACGGTCAGATAACTGGGAAGTTAGAAAAAACCGGAGAAGACCTGGATAGCTTCCTGATTCATAATTTAACTTACAGTTATGATGCAGATACCTGGGGTGAATATACTTTAGGCGTTCGTAATGTCACTGATGAAGATCCGGTATTAAATAATAGTGGAAAATATGCCAAGGACTATGACGGTTTGTATAGCAATGGCCATATTGGACGAGTTTTCACTATTAACGGTTCCTGGAATTTTTAATAACTGACTACTGACTTATTCCTGGTCAGAATAAACGCAAGGTGACCTGGTTCACCTTGCGTCACTGTCTAAATATTTTTTATTTGTCTGATTAATCCCTGACTTGCATCTTCAACCAGATCAATCACTCGATCGAAACCATTACTGCCGCCATAATAAGGATCGGGAACTTCTGTATATTCTGTCTGTGTTGAATAATCAAGAAACAATTTTATTTTTTGAATAAGGTGACTTTGTCCTGTCTGATGGGCAATTTCCGATAAATTTGTAAAATTACTATTGTCCATAGCAATAAGCAGATCAAAGTTTTCAAAATCACACTCGATGACCTGTCTGGAAATAATGTTTGATAAGTCGTATCCCCTTTTTTTTCCTGCGGAGATTGAACGGTGATCAGAGTGTTCACCGGCGTGGTGTGCAATCGTCCCTGCTGAATCTATTTGCAGTTTTAACGGTGATAGCTCTTCGTCTTGTGCTAAACGAGTGAATACCGCTTCGGCCGTTGGAGAGCGGCATATATTGCCCAGACAGACAAATAAAATTGAATAGTTCATATTACTTCAGCGCTGCAAAATATTTACGGGCATTTTTCAGGTCTTCAGGTGTATCGATACCATGGGGTGGAGCCTCGGAAAGGCAGGCAATGCCAATGTCATAACCATTATCAAGCACGCGTAATTGTTCCAGTGATTCTTCAACCTCGTGCTGGCTCATTTCCCAATTGATAAACTGATTTAAAAATTCTTTACGGTAGGCGTAAATTCCAATATGTCGATAGTAGTTTCCAGGTAATTTAACACCGGGTTTAACTGTTTTTCCTCTGACATACGGAATAGCCGCACGGGAAAAGTATAACGCTTTATTCATTTTGTTATAAACGACTTTAACGGCATTGGGGTCAAGCACTTCATTCGCATCATTAATACGACAACATAAGGTTGACATAGCACTACCCGTGTCATTCAGCATTTTTGCAACCAGGTTTATATTATCTGGTGGAATAAAAGGTTCATCACCCTGAACGTTAACAATGATGTCATCAGGAGCAAGCTCGGCAATACAGGCTGCTTCATAAACCCGGTCACTACCGGAAGGATGTTCACTTTTCGTAATTACCCCGGAATACCCGGCTTTATTGACGGCCGATAGAATCTCTTCGTTATCAGTAGCAACAGTGATAGATTTTGCACCACTCAGACTTGCTTGCCGACAAACATGCACTATCATGGGATCTTCCCCTATGAGGCAAAGTGCTTTAGCTGGTAAGCGAGTTGACTGATAACGCGCAGGAATGATGACATGAAAATTATTCATCGAACTGCTCGAGTTGCTCTGCAGTTAAGGCGGTGGATTTTTCCGCCAGCAATACAGGAATGTCCTCATCAAAAGGAAAGCTGAGTCGGTCAAAACGACAGATTAGCTGCTGCGGACTATTAACCAGTGAAAGTTTGCCATTACATAAAGGACAAACCAGAATGTCCAACATTTTTTTATCCATGATTATTTTGCCTCAATTATATCTATAGTAAGACGCAGCGGTATTTTGCGCTCTTATTTGTTGAGCTTACCACAGCCAGATAGCTGCGTTTTAATGTCTGTCATCAGTAACTGACAGTCTTCCTCTGCCATATTGACTGCCACCTTAAGATAATACCAGTTTTGCCGAGCGAATTGGCGACATTTTACTGCGTCTTTCTCGGTCATGATAACGACTTGTTCAGCAAAAGGTTCAAAATCTTTTTCTTCAAAAGCATGGTGATCAGCAAAAACCTGTTGTCTGAAGTTTTTAGTATACAAACTGAGTGATTTGAAGAAACGACCGGGATTACCAATACCGCAGACAGCATTAATCGCTTGAGATGAGCCCATAATGTCAGATATCTTTTCAACAGGTATGTATTCTCCAGTTGAAATATTGACCAGTGACCTTACTGCTAGCTCAATTACGCCTGATTTGTTGTTATAGCGTTTTAAGTTGAGACTGGTACCGCTTCCGTTCTGGATAATATAGTCAATGCTTTTTGTTCGTTGAGTCGATTCTCTCAATGGTCCAAAAGGCAGAATAAGGCCATTACCGAACATTCTTGTTGAATCAACCATTAATATTTCATATTGGCGACCCATTTTGTAATGCTGTAAGCCGTCATCACTGATAACGACATCGACTTTAAATTGTTGTGTTAATTGTTTGATGGCTTGTGATCGATCGGCACCGATAACAATCGGCAACTTTGTGTTGGCAAACTGCATAAATGCTTCATCGCCTATGGTTTCAACAGTGTCCCTGTCTGATACGGTATGAGGATAAGTTTCAGCATCAGATAAGTAACCACGACTCACAATACCAACCTGATAACCATGGGTTTTTAACTGCTCGGCCAAAAAATTAATAAAAGGTGTTTTACCCGTCCCTCCAAGCGTAATATTGCCGACAACTATAACCGGTACTTCAAACTGTTGTGAACTCAAAAACTTATTTCGATATAAAAAACGTTTTAACCAGGTGATTAACAGAAAAGGCAAAGATAAAGGCCATAAACACCAGCGAAATATTGTTTTTGAATACCAGAAGCTCTCAACTTTTGACGTTAACATGACTTAATATCTGTGCCTGACAGGTATCGCAGGTTTATGCTTAATCATCGGCAAACTGGATGGCATGTAATTGCGCGTATTTCCCATTATGTTTCAATAGCGACTGATGATTCCCCTCTTCCACTATTTTTCCCTCTTCAAGAACAACAATATTGTCGGCGTTTTCAATCGTAGATAATCGGTGTGCAATCACTAATGTCGTTCGGTTTTGTGTTAACGCATCGAGTGCTTCCTGTATATGTCTTTCAGACTCAGTATCCAGTGCTGAAGTCGCTTCATCCAGGATAATAATGGAAGCATTTTTATAAATTGCTCTCGCAATAGCAAGACGTTGCCGTTGACCGCCAGATAGATTACCACCATTTTCTCCAATGTGAGAATCAAAACCTTCTGGTAGCTTTTCGATGAATTCCAGTGCGTGGGCTTTTGTTGCCGCTTCAATGAGTCGTTCCTGATCAATGCTTTCCTGAGCATAAGCAATATTAGCCTTGACCGAGTCATCAAATAAGGTAACGTGTTGTGAAACATACGCAATATTTTGCCTTAAAGAAGGCAATTCATATTGCCTGATATCTTTATTATCAATTTGAATATCGCCAGAATCTAATTCATAAAATCTGAGTAATAAACTGGTGAGAGTTGACTTACCACTCCCAGAACGGCCGACCAGAGCAACGGTTGTGCCATGATTAACTGAAAAAGAAATGTCATCAATAACTTTGTCTTTACTGCTCGGATAACTGAAGCTGATACCGTTAAACTGAATAGTTTCCGGAGTTGAAGATAACTTAAACTGACCCTTATTATTTTCTCTGGGTGTATCAATGATTTCAAATACGCTATCAGCTGCAGCCAGTCCCTGTTGAATAATGCTATTGAGATCTGAAATCACTTTTAATGGTGATAAAAGCGCTATCATGCCTGATAACATGGTAATAAACTCGCCAGGTGTCAGCGACTTTTCTTCTAATAATTGTGCCGCAAAAAAGATTACGGTAGCGACGGAAAATGAGGCAATAAATTGAATCAGCGGTGTGCTTACTGCTTTTGTAGTAATCATTTTCATTGTCTGACGACGATTACTATTTGCCGCAAAGTGAAAACGTTTTGATTCGTAATTTTCACCACTGAAGGTTTTAATAACTTTATAACCGTCAATAATTTCCTGAGAAGTCTGAGTGACATCTCCCATCGCGGATTGAATTCTCTGACTGATTACCTTAAACCGCTTACTGGCAAATCTGACGATTAAACCGATAACAGGGGCTGACACAAAAAATATTAACGCTAGAAACCAGTTGGTATAAAACAGAAATGAAACCATACCAATAATAAAGATTCCTTCTCTTAATAATTTGGTTATAGCATCGGTAGCAGTTGCGGCAACCTGCTGCGTATTAAATGTGACTTTTGATACCAGTTGCCCCGAGCTTTCACTATCGTAAAAACTGGCAGGTAAATAGATATAGCTATCAATTAACTGTTGACGCATTTTTTGCACTACACGTTGACCAATCCAGGCCATACTGTAAGTTGAAATAAAACCGCCAAGACCTCTGAGAAAAACGATACCAACAATATAATAAGGTACCATTTTCATAAACTCAATATCCCCCCCAACCAGACCTTTATCGGTCAATGGTTTAAGCGACATAATGAAAAACATTTCCATTAACGAGTACAGCAGACTACCGGCTATGGCAATCGCAAACATTGCTTTATAGTTTTTTAAATAAGACAATAAACGCTTATAGGTATTCAATGAGTTTTTCTCATTCATTCCTGTGTTCTCTGGGTCGCCATTTTTAAGTTAGTTATTCCCATTTGTGCGGTGGCATCCATGGCAATGACAACCGATTGATAAGCAGTATTGGCATCAGCACTGATAACCACTGGAATCTGGTTGTTTTTGGCCAATAAGGGCTGCATGACTTTTTTAATGGTATCAATTTCATTGTTAGCTAACGCCTTTCCATTAATAAATATGCGGCCTTCTTTATCAATACTGATTTCTATCATTTCTGGGTCACTTTCCAATACTTCAACATCGGCTTTAGGAAGATCCAGTTTTATCTGTGTTTCCCGAGTAAAGCTGGTTGAAACCATAAAGAAAATGAGCAATAAAAAAACAACGTCAATCAGTGGTGTCAGGTTGACGGTAACTTCAGGCTTTTTATTTCTAATCAGCACTAGATTACCCCTTTAAAGTTTCACGTTCGCCGTGAAGAACTTCAACCATTTTTAAAGCTTCCTGCTCCATTTCGGTAACCAGTTCTTCAACTCGCCGTTCATAATGACGGTGAAAAATAAGGGCCGGTATTCCAATGGTTAATCCGGTAGCAGTTGTCACCAGGGCTTCTGATATACCTTCTGCCAGCGCTGTTGGGTCGCCTGTTCCTTGAATGGTGATTACGGTAAACACTCGAATCATACCGATGACCGTTCCCAGCAACCCCAGTAACGGTGTTACCTGGGCAATCGTTCCCAATGTATTCAGATATCTTTCCAATGTTAGCACAGCATGCCGTCCGGCATCCTGAATGCTCTCTTTCATTGTTTCACGTCCATGAACATGGTTTACCAGACCAGCAGCCAGTATTTCACCCAATGGAGAGCTGGCCTTAAGTGTTCGTAATTTACCTTTATCCAGTTGATTATTTTTAATCCATGTCCACACCTGGGCAACCAGGTGTTTGGGCGTTATTCTGGTACGCCTCAGACTCCATCCTCGTTCAACGCAAATGGCTAATGCAGCAATAGAGCACAACACGATTGGAAACATTATCCAACCACCCGCTTTAAATAGTTCAATCATAAAATCAACTGCCTTTACTTTTGTTATTTCGGGAGTTTTCGGTAAAACTCAAGCTATCAGAATTGTATCTTCGCCAGATAATATAGCAAGAACTCAATTACATCAGAGTACCATAATTTGGTAAAGCTGACGTAATCTACTGATTTTACACTCGATTTAGAATTTTACCCGTAAAAAATTCATATTACTCATATTTATACCCAAACTTCCTGGAAATCCAGCTTTCAGGGAGTTTGAGGATATTGTCAGAAGTCGCGCTAAGGCCAGAGTTTTATGTCGAGTCAAAATTCTGTATTAAAAAAACAATGCTTCATGAGATTAAAAATCGTTCACAAATCAAACGATAAGACGCTCTTAATTGTTGAGCCAGAAATTATTCTTCTGTTGTCGTAGAGCGGACAAAACAAGCCGATGTTTTGAATCGAAACGAGCAATAATGGCACCTTGTTTGTGAGTGATCCAGATCATGCTGCCCTGTTCCTGATAACGTTTCACAACTTCATGACGAGGAAATTGCCATTGATTATCATAGCCTGTAGAAAACACGATATGCTTTGGTTGAGTCGCCAGGACGAAAGCTGGAGTTGAACTGGTTTTACTGCCGTGGTGTGGGGCAACAACCAGATCATATTGTGATATACCAGATTTAACCAGTTTGTTTTCTACTGATTTTTCGATATCGCCGGTTAACAGAAACTGTTGGTCGTATACCTTTATTGATAATACACAGGAGGCATTGTTGCCTTTTGATGCCCCCTTAAGGTTGTGTTTTAACCATAAAAACTCAACCTTTCCCCATTGCCAGTCGGCTGCATGATGGCAACTTGTCGCTCTAATTCCATTTGCTGCATTATCTGTTATTCTGGTTTCTGTGAGTGTGTTTTGTTTCTGCATAGTAGCGTTTTGTTTCTGCATAGTAGCGTTTTGTTTCTGTATAGTGGTGTTTTGTTTCTGTATAGTGGCGTTTAGCATTTTTTTATTGAATGGTTCGCCGGTTAATAGTGCCCCCACTTCAAAATGCTGTGTTACTGCACTCAACCCGCCGGCATGATCAGAGTCGTTGTGGCTAATGACCAGCTTGTCGATTTTACGAATATTTCGGCTTTTTAAAAAGGGAATAATGGTAGCGTTGGCAACCGCATAATCTGAACTTCCCCACGCAGTATCAAATAATAAATTTCCTTCGCTTGTTTCAACATACACGGCCAGCCCCTGACCAACATCCAGAATCACCAGCTCAAATCTGTCTGTCTTATTTTTGTTCGGTATTGTTATTAATACAGCAAGAAATATCGTTGGGATAAGGCAAAATCGACTCACCAGTTTTTTGTTGAACAACAATACTCCCGGTACAATGAGGGCTAACACATATCCATAGGTGTCTGGTATGGGGTAGATTAGTTTCTGATTGATTTCTGCGAGGTAGCTTTGTAACCAGTAACACTTTTCCATCAACCAGCTGAGTATTCCGAATAAAAATGAAGCAATGTTTCCTGTAAATACCGATGTTACGGCTGCCATATAGAGTAATGGCGTGATCAGAAATGAATAGGCCGGGATCAAAATAAGATTAGCAGCAAAAGAGACCCAGCTCAGGTTACTCAAAGACAATAAAGAAACAGGCAATAAGGTAATGTAGAGATAAAAATTTATTTTTAACCAACTTTTGAACCGGGAAATTGTACCTGATTGCTGATTAAGTACTGAAGCTATAACCCCCACTGCAATAAATGACAACCAGAAGCTGGCTGTCAGTACCGAAAATGGTTGAAACAACAGAATAATAATCAGAGCCATGCCGAGGACGCTAGATAATCGATAGTGGCGTCCGCTCCAACGTGAAACCAGAAAAATAAAGAGCATTAGAAATGCTCGCTGTGCAGGTAAACCAGCACCACTGAGCAGGACTACTGAAAATGCACCAAACAGAGAAGCAAGCTGTCCAGATATCTGTGCAGGTACTAACAGGCAAAGTCTGGAACTACTTTTCCAGAGTAGAAATACCAGCCAGTATGACCATAGTGCGGCAATACCGGTATGCAAACCAGAAATTGCTAATAAATGTGCTGTTCCAGAGGCTTGAAAAACTTGCCATTGCTCTGGTGACAAACCTTTACGGTCTCCAAATAGCATCGCCAGCACCATAGGACGTATTTCATTATCAGGTAAAAGTTTGCTGATATTATTAAAGTAAGCCTGGCGACCCTGATGGTAAAAACCGGCAAGAGAAACTTTTGATAGCAATCTGGCCTGGTTTTTTACACTCGCTTTCCCAAGATATTGATTTGCCAACTTCCAGCGCTCATAGTCAAAAGCCCCCGGATTAACTCTACCACGCGCGGGTCGAAGTTTTGCCTTAAACAGCCAGGCCTGGCCTGCTTCAGGTAAAATAACTGGCTTAATGGCATATTTACCCCAGCTCAATTTAAGTTTACCGGGACTCAACCTGCTTACCTTGTGACCGTCAATATAATTGAGGCAAAAATCAAACTTGATACTATAAGTTAAATATTGAGGTATACTGCAGATAGTTCCCTCAATAGCTGCTATCCGTGGCTCTTTCAACGTGTTTTGTACATATTTCAGCCAACATATTGAACTTGTAGCACTCCAGAATATGCCGAAAAGACAATATAACAGTACCGTTTTTGATTGATAATAATGCCGAACTAAAAGAAATAAAATAACTGAAATAAAAATTAAAACGATTACCTGTTGAATTGTGGCAATAAAAAAAAGCGACAGCATCCCTGACAATAAGCCAATAGCATTGAAAACCATTTCCCTGTTCCACCCAGTCCTTTTTATAAAGGTTTAAACTTCATTCCCTGACTAACTGACCATTCTGGTTCGTCGTACCTGCCAATATTAAATATACTTTGTATAAAACAAACCCATAGTTAAATTTACGGGCTTACAATTCAGCAAGGTAACGGCTACAATTAGTGTTCATCTTTTGATAACTTGAAATAACGTAGTTACTTTAACATGCCAAGAAAATTAATAAAACGTTACTTACCTGATCCAGGTAAAATCAAGGATAATAAGTTTCTTAGCATCTTCGGTAGTATCCTGCATGATCCTCAACTCTGGCATTTAACCCGATATTCTGTCGGTCATGCTTTTCTTGTCGGGTTGTTTTGTGCGTTTATTCCCGTTCCCTTTCAAATGCTGCTTGCTGCTGGCGGCGCAGTACTGTTTCGAGCCAACATTGCTATTTCTGTTGCGTTAGTATGGATTACTAATCCAGTAACAATGCCCTTTTTATTCGGCTTTGCCTATATTGTTGGTATTACTATATTAGGAAAGGATTCTGATGATTTTCATTTTGAATTATCCTATGAATGGTTAAGCGACCATTTAGTCGATTTATGGGAACCCTTTTTGCTTGGATGCCTTATCTGCGCTACTGTTTGTGCCATTCTGGGTTATCTTGGAGTCAGAATATTCTGGCGATTTCATATTGCTAATGCATGGCAGGAAAGGTGTAAGAACCGGCGAGAAGCTATGGCTGAAAGAGATAGAATAAAAAGTGATTTGGCTAACAGAAAATAAATAGAACGTTTAAGAGAGCCACCTGGCAACAAAGTTTCACAACTAACGTCTGCGCTTCATGAAAGGTAAATACCGAGTTTTAAACTCGATATTTACCCGGTTAAACAGACTAAGATCAGGTTTGGTTCTGAATATAGTTTTCCAGTCCCATTTTATCAATCAGGCCCAGTTGACGTTCTAACCAGTACATGTGGTCTTCCTCTGTGTCGGTTAACAGTTTAAGAAGGATCTGTCTTGATTGATAATCTTGCTCTTCTTCACAAACCTTTATTGCAGTCTTCAGCTCTTTGGCTACTTTATATTCAACCGACAAATCATTGCTCAACATTTCCTCAACATTGGAGCCTATAGATAATGAAGAACGAGAAGATAAATCCGGTGTTGCTTCAAGAAACAGCATTCTGTCAATTAACAATTGTGCATGCTCTCTTTCTTCTTCTGCTTCATGAGAAATTCTCTCTTCCAGTTTATTCAACTCCCAGTCACCATACATTCTGGAATGAATAAAATATTGATCAAACGCACTCAGTTCATATTCAAGTAGTGACTGGAGCTGTTCAATAACTTTCTGATTACCTTTCATAATTGTTCCTTAAATAACATATTATGGTTGAGTTAGTGATAACTAAACCGCAGACTGTAAGTAATTTTTTAAACCGGTATTGCTGATCAGGTATTCCTGAGATTCCAGCCAGTCTATCTGTTCCTCACACTCATGAAGAACCGAAGATACACATTCTCGGCTGATAAAATCAGATTTTGTCTCACAAAGCTCAACTGTACGAGATAAAGACTGACGTAGTTCTTTTTCAAACTTAAGGTTCCCAGCAAGCATTTGTGGTACATCTTCTCCTATATAGAGTTTCCCCAAGTCCTGTAAATTAGGCAGTCCTTCAAGAAAAAGGATTCTTTTGATCACTTTATCTGACGCTTTCATTAAATAAATTGAATAGTCATAATCTTTCTTTTTTATCTGATCAAACCCCCAGTCTTCGCACATCCTGGAGTGCAAAAAATACTGATTGATGCCCGTTAGCAGAAGCTTTAATGCACCATTCAGTTCGACAATAATCTCTTTATCACCTTTCATAGAATTCTCGTCAGTTACCTGTGAAAAATATTTTTATACATAGGAAACATTATACGCCCAAACAAGACTGAATTCTGGTATAAAAAATAGCCGTTTGTTATAAGTTCGCTTGACACAAATGAGAATGATTCCTATAATATTTTACAGAATCATATGGAGTCTGGTATGTACGTTTGCATTTGTAACGCTGTCACCGACAGTCAGATCATTGAAGCACAAAACAATGGCCATAAAACCATGAGCGATATTCGTCGTCATCTGGGGGTCGGAAACTGCTGTGGACGTTGTGTTGAAACGGCTAAAGAGGTCATTAGACAAAATTCTGGCGTTCAAAAATACATGCCAAAAGTCTTTGCTACCGATATATTACAACCAGCCTGATATCAAATCGTAAACACTCTCATTTTGTTTGGTAAATAATTCTGATTATTAAATCAGCTAATTCAACACCTTATGTAAACACCCCCTTATAACCATATGGTCTAAGAACAACATAAAGTTTGTTGTTCAGGGCAGCACCTCAAACTCTAATTTTCAGCCAATAACTCTGGCCGTCACATCTTTATTACTTATTATCATTTCGCTCTATCATCTTGAAAGCTGATTAGAAAAAAGCAAAATTGCTTCTTGCCAATTGCGGCATACACGATTAATCTTGCAACAGCATTCAAACTTAAAATGATTGGACATTTATCTAAAAATTTGAATATTCGTCAAAATATGAACCTAAACGGAAACCTGCACGCTTATGACCTCAAAATTGCTTCTTATTTCTGTATTAACATCAGCTATGCTTTCTGGTTGTGCTGAAAATCCAGCCAATTCAAATATAAATGATATCTCAACGAATAATCAGACATTGAATAATATGAACAACAAACAACAAAACCCACTATTGAAAGAATGGTCAGGTAAATATAATGGTGTACCCGATTTTGATAAGGCTAAATTGAGCGATCTGAAGCCAGCATTGCGAACCGGAATGCTGTTAAATCTTGAGGAAATAGACAAGATAGCTAATGATTCATCACCAGCAACGTTTGAAAATACGATTGTTGCTTTAGAGCGTTCAGGTAAAGCGCTGGATCGTGTTTTCGCTTATTGGGGAATATGGAGCAGTAACCGTTCAACACCGGCATTTCGAAAAATTCAAACTGAAATGGCCCCCGAGCTTTCAGCGTTTTATTCAAAAATAAGCCAGAATTCTGTGTTGTTTACCCGTGTTAAAGCCGTTTATGAAGGTGATGAGATGAAATCTCTTCGTGAAGACCAGAAACGACTGACTTACCTGACTTACAATAGTTTTGCCCGTAACGGCGCAACATTAACCGGAAAAAGTAAATTACGTTACGCAGAAATTAATAAACGGTTAGCGGAATTACATACCAAATTTGCCAACAACATACTGGCTGACGAAGAAAACTATGTTTTGTACCTGAATAAAAGCCAGCTTGGCGGTTTACCTGAGTCTTATGTGCTTGCAGCAGCAGCGGCTGCAACAGAACGAGACCAGCAAGGCAAATATGCGGTGACCAATACTCGTTCTTCAATGTCTCCTTTTCTGGCCTATTCTAATGAAAGAGAGTTAAGAAAAAAGGTATGGGAAACCTATTACAGCCGAGGAGATAATGGCGACGAAAATGACAACAATGCGTTAATCACCGAGATTTTGACTTTACGACATGAACGAGTGAAATTACTGGGGTACGAAAATTATGCTTCATGGCGTCTGGAAGATCGTATGGCAAAAAAACCAGAAAACGCAATGAAATTGATGAAATCAGTATGGCCTGCCGCTATCGCAAGAGTAGGTGAAGAAGTCGCAGATATGCAGAAATTAGCGGAAAAACAAGGGATAACAGACAAGATCATGCCATGGGATTACCGTTATTATGCAGAAAAAGTTCGTAAAGACAAATACGCTCTCGATTCAGATGAGGTTAAACAATACTTGCAACTGAACAAATTGAGAGAGGCAATGTTTTACGTTGCAGGACGCCTGTTTAACTTTGATTTTACGCTGGTTAAAAAGGGAGAGGTTTCCGTTTTTCACCCCGATGTAAAAGTCTGGGAAGTTACCGACAAATCGAGTGGAAAACATATCGGCCTCTGGTATCTGGATCCCTTTTCTCGTACAGGTAAACGTTCTGGCGCCTGGGCTTCAACTTTTAGAGGTTACTCAACTTTTGATGGCCCAGAAAATGTTCTTGCCACCAATAATTCAAACTTTGTAAAAGGACAATCCGGACAACCAACATTAATTTCATGGGATGATGCTGAAACCTTCTTTCATGAATTTGGACATGCACTTCATTATCTGTCCTCAAGTGTCGCTTATCCTGGATTAAATGGTGGAGTCAGAGATTATACTGAGTTTCAGTCTCAACTCTTAGAAAGATGGTTAATGACTGATGACGTGATCAATAAGTATCTGGTTCATTATAAAACAGGTCAGCCAATGCCTGAGGAACTGATTAATAAAATAAAAAAAGCAGCGACCTTTAACCAGGGCTTTAAAACAACCGAATATCTTGCATCAGCATTAATCGATATGAAGCTTCACACAACCGATCCAGCCAACTTGAATGCGGATCAGTTTGAAAAAGAAACTTTGGCTCAGCTTAACATGCCAGAAGAATTGGTCATGCGACATCGCACTCCCCACTTTGGCCACATTTTTAGTGGAGAAGGATACGCTTCTGGTTATTATGGCTATTTATGGGCTGAGGTTCTCACTTCTGATGCCGCCGAGGCTTTCTCTGAGTCAGATGGTGGTTTTTACGATAAACAAACCGCTGAAAAGTTAGTCAAACATCTGTTTAGTATTCGTAACTCTGTTGATCCGGCTATTGCGTATCGTTTATTCAGAGGCAGAGATGCTGATGTTAGCGCATTAATGAGAGACCGAGGTTTTCCTGCAGCCCAGAAGTAACGCAAAATGTAACAGCTTGTCGAGACTGGTTAGTAAAACCAGAACTCGACGAGCGTTGGTTTCTTCATTGGTTTGTTGCCTTCAAATGGTACAATTTCTAAACTTCCCGCAAATCAGAACATCGGCAAGTCTTTTGGCATTCTATTTGCGAATTAGTAACCCCTTTCTGAATACAAAACATGTCTGGCAGTCCCGATATATTTAGCTTTCAATCAATTACAATGCGATGTAACATTCGGCTAAATCATAAATATTCATATGCGCAAATGGCAATATGAGTAAAATTACTACAATTTGAGGAATAAGTCAGCAATGGTCATTAAGCCAAAAATCCGCGGATTCATCTGTACCAATGCTCACCCGGTTGGTTGTGCAGCAGGGGTTGAGGAACAGATTAACTTTGTCCGACAACAAAGCCCTGTTAAAAACGCCCCCAAAAATGTGTTAGTAATCGGTTGTTCTACCGGTTATGGGTTAGCATCGCGAATAACTGCGGCATTTGGTGGTAATGCGAACACACTTGGTGTCTGTTTTGAAAAAGAACCTACAGAGAAAAGAACAGGAACTGCTGGCTGGTACAATACTGCTGCTTTTCATCAACAGGCAAAATCCGCAGGTTTATATTGTAAAACAATCAATGGTGATGCATTTTCACATGATTTAAAGCAACAGATTGTTGAGCTGGCTCGTCAGGACATGGGAAAAATTGATCTGATTATTTATAGTCTGGCGTCTCCAAGACGACAGGATCCAGACTCTGGAGAGGTGTTTAATTCAACGCTTAAGCCTGTCGGCTCAGAATATACAACCAAAACATATGATACCAGTAAAAACCTGGTTGTTGATATTTCACTTTCCCCTGCCAACCAGCAAGAAATTGATAACACCGTTAAGGTTATGGGCGGAGAAGATTGGGAACTCTGGATAAAAGCGCTTAATTCTGCTGGCGTTCTGGCGGATAATTGCAAGACAACGGCTTACACTTATATCGGTAAGGAGTTAACATTACCCATCTACGGTAATGCTACGATTGGTAAAGCTAAAGAAGATCTTGATCGTGCTGCATCGGCATTAAACCAGTCTTACTCAGACTTAAAACTAAAAGCTTATGTGACTTCACTTAAAGCCGTGGTGACTCAGGCAAGTTCAGCAATCCCTGTTATGCCGTTATATATTTCCTTAATGTATCAGGTCATGAAAAATGAAGGTGTTCATGAGGGAGTAATCGAGCAAATATATGGATTATTTGATCGACTGCTACTGAGTGATAATCCTGAAGTTGACGATGTTAACCGGTTAAGAATGGATAGCGTTGAAACCAATGATGAAATCCAGGACAAAATCAAGCAGGTTTGGGCAAAAGTTAATACTGAAAATTTTGCTGAACTCGGTGATTATGAAGGGTATCACCTGGACTTTCTGAAGTTATTCGGCTTTGGCCATGATAATGTCAATTACGAGGCAGATGTTTCTCCTTCGGCTGACTGGGTATAAATGAACGCATAATATTCATGTGAGTCAGTGGCTGAATTTTGACTCTGTTAGTTGTTAGCTCACATGATTTTTGAACTTTTGAACTTTTGAACTTTTGAACTTTTGAACTTTTGAACTTTTGAACTTTTGAACTTTTGAACTTTTGAACTTTTGAACTTTTGAAAAGATTACCAACGTAATATTTTTCGACCCCCCTCCTCCCTTTTTATTTACTTTAAACGATATATCCGCCAGGTAATATCTCTTGTAGCAATGTATTTCTGTTTTTGTGGCAATTGCAAAATATATACTCTAAACTCTTTAAAAACATAAAAATAAAAGTCACAAAAGGATCAATCCTATGCAGTGTCCTTCTGGAAAAGGAAGATTAATTATTGTTGGTTGTGGTCTTCACCCTGGTCACGTTACCCTGGAAACTGAGAGCCACATTAAAAATGCCGATCGGGTACTTGTCGTTTGTCCCAATCCATTGTCAATTCAGCATATAAAAAAGCTAAACAGTGCGATTGAAAATCTTGGAAGGTATTACACCAGCGAAAACTCAAGGTTAACGACCTATCGATTAATGGCCAAAAGAATGGTAAAACTGGTTAAACAGGGCCTTAATGTTTGTACTGTTTTTTACGGACATCCGGGAATTTTTGTACTTGCAACCCATAAAGCGAAAGATGCTCTGGATAAACAGGGTTATGAAGCCCGAATGCTGCCAGGTATCTCAGCGGATGCCTGTTTGTTTGCCGACCTTAATGTCGATCCTTCCACTTCTGGTTGCCAATCATATGAGGCTACGCAGTTTCTACTTGCCGAACGGAATATTGATGTTGATGCTGCTCTGATTTTATGGCAAATAGGTCTGGTTGGTGAAACGACATTAAAAAAACAAGCACCAGGCCAGTTTGGTCTCGAGGCAATTACTCGGTTATTATTGCAGTCTTATTCTCCTGAGCATCGCTTGTGTATTTATGAAGCCCCTTCACTTCCGGGCTTTTCACCAAGAACTGACTGGTTAAGCTTAAAAGATCTACCTGACTGCTCGTTGTCGTCAATAAGCACACTCTATATACCGGCGGTTTCTCAGCCGACAATTGTAAGCGAACGTCTTGACTGGTTAGGCATTAACGAAACAGAAATTACAGCCTGGAACGAACCAATTGACAGAGAAGTACTCATTTAAAATCTCACAACTGAAACGAGGAATGCACAATGAACAAATTAATGAACTTTTACCTGGAACTTTCTACAGATGCTGAGAAAATGGCATTATTTAATAGTGGTTTTAATAATGAAGAAGTCGCTCAAAATAGAAGTAGAATGTTATCTGATGCAGGTATTGAAGATTGCGATTATCTGACTTCTCTCACTCAGACTCAACTTCATGAAGAAATGGGAAAGCAATTATCAAGTCAGGAACCTGAATGGAGCCAGTATAATAATTATGCAGGAAATACCGATAACACGGCATGCCAGTTTAAAAATTATGCAGGAAACACTGATAACACGGTAAGTCAGTTTAGTAAGAGAAATTAACAATATATGATAAAAATAAAAATAGTACTCGTAAGCAGTTTTTTGCTTGCGAGTATTCTCACAGCCAGATATACCAACGCTTTTTCTATCACGCCGATCAGTAAAACACAAAAGGCTACTTCATCTTTAACATTAACCACCGAAACTGGTCGCTGGTATGTTGAAGAGATCAAAAAGTACGTACGTAACTCGCCAAACAAAGCAATAGCTCTGGTTCAGAAGGCCAAGCTTCATTTTAAAAAACATCCTGATACTTTATCTGAAATTAGCGTCATTAATGAATACTCATATGCACTGTATTTTCTAGGTCAGTATGCATTAGCAATGGAGCAAGCAAAATACGCTGAGCTAGAAGCCACAAAAAATCAATTTGAGCTGGCTGTAGCACGAGCAAAAG
>JADGFG010000026.1 GCA_016743995.1 Kangiellaceae bacterium
ACTCAATGTTGCTAATCAGGTACCCGGAAAAGAAGAGTTTTTTGAAACGATTCGTTACTTTAATCAACGTTTACAAGATACAGGTGTCACTGTTTTATTTAATCATAGAGTCACGCTGAAAGACTTTGCCGAAAATCAATTTGATGAAATCGTTGTCTCAACAGGGATCTGTCCTCGTACACCCGCGATTGAGGGGATTGAACACCCAAAAGTCTTAACTTATCTTGATGTGCTTAAGGATAAAGTAGAGGTTGGTCAGCAAGTTGCGGTTATTGGCGCTGGTGGAATTGGGTTTGATGTGTCTGAATACCTGACTCATGAAAATCAGTCTTTGACTAACAGGCCAGAAACCTGGGCGAAAGAATGGAAAGTTGATCTGGAATATTCTGACAGAGGTGGTTTATTAAAAGAAGCCGAGATAGAACCTTCACCCAGGCAAGTCGTTTTACTGCAGCGTAAAAAAACCAAACCTGGAGCGGGGCTCGGTAAAACCACAGGCTGGATTCATCGCTCCAGTTTAAAAAACAAAAAGGTAAAACTGCTTAATGGTGTAGAGTATATTAAAATTGATGATAATGGATTGCATATTTCTGTCGGGGAGCAAAAGCAATGTCTTAATGTGGATAATATTGTTATTTGTGCCGGCCAGCGACCACTCAATGAATTGTATAATGAGTTAATTGAAAGTGGTCACACGGCCCACCTGATTGGAGGCGCAGATGTTGCAGCAGAACTGGATGCGAAACGTGCAATTCGACAGGGAGCAGAGTTGGCAAGCATTATTTAATTGAAATAATCAAGAATAATTAAAATTATCTCAGATAGTTTGTTTTATCTCGCCGTGAGAATTTAATTAATCAGAATTTGTCATTATTAATTCGGGATTTAAAACATTTCACACTATTAGCTAAAATCAGGTGTAATTCACAGTTAATTCTAACAAGCACTGCTATATTTAGCATAACGGGTTGAAAAACCAGTTATGTTATGGTAGGTGAAAAAAGGTATGTTGATTTATAAAGGTTTTATTGGCCAGATAGATTTTGATAGCGAACATAATAAGCTGGTTGGGGAAATTGTCAATTCTGTTGATATTCTTGAGTTTGACGGTTATAGCGCCGAAGAAATTCGAATTAATTTCCGTAAGTGTGTTGATGATTACCTGGTTATCCAGAACGAAGTTGCGGGAATAAAGCCCACACCATTTATTGGCAACTTTACAGTATGCCTTTCTACCGAAAAGCAAGATCAAGTGATTCGAGCTGCCCATGATCAGGGAAAAAGTGTTTCTCATTGGTTGAATGAACGAATTGACTCTCACCTTAATCTCTACTTTTCTAAAATAGCCTGATTTTAAAGTTTAACCAGAGTGCTTGTTTGTATTTTGTACAGTGTTATGGCGCTGTATCAAAAACATCAGTGCCTTTAACCACTGATGTTTTTGCGATGCACGGTATTCTGATATACTGAGCCAATGAGTTCTCCAGTAATAATATCACGTGACAGAGTTCGACAAAGTTCAGCTGCTTGAAATTGATGAAAACCATCAGGGTCAGCGCATTGATAATTTTCTGATTACCCTTTTGAAAGGGGTACCTAAAAGTAGAATTTACAGAATTATCAGAAAAGGCGAAATCAGAGTTAATAAAAAACGAGTGAAAGCTGAGTATAAACTTCAAGACTCGGATGTTGTTCGTGTGCCTCCTGTTAAAGTAGCCAGGCGTGAAGACCCGCCAGATATTGATAAGTTAAGTCGTGTAAAACAATTAGAAACACTCATTATTTTTGAATGTAAAGAATTTCTATTGTTAAATAAGCCTTCAGGTATGGCAGTGCATGGTGGTAGCGGATTATCATTTGGTGTGATAGAGGCACTCAGAGCATTGCGCCCTAAAGAGAAGTTCCTGGAACTGGTTCACCGACTCGATAAAGATACGTCAGGTTGTTTATTAATTGCCAAAAAAAGAAGTTATCTGAAGCATTTTCAAAACTTGCTTCGGGCCAGAAAGATGAAGAAAGAATATGTAGCCGTTGTAAAGGGTAATTGGTCAAATCAATTTAACCAGGTTAACGTCCCTCTGAAAAAGAACTTATTAAAATCCGGCGAGCGTTATGTCAGTGTAGATATGACTGGGAAAAAATCGGAAACTCATTTTAAGCATCTAAAAGATCTCGGTGAGTTATCTTTAATCAAAGCGATGCCGATGACAGGACGTACTCATCAAATCAGAGTGCACGCAAAACATGCAGGGTGTCCATTATTGGGAGATGAGAAATACAGTGATTTTGATGGTGATCAAAGTCTTTTAAAATCTCTTGGTCTCAGAACATTTCTGCTTCATGCCAAAAAATTATCTTTTACTTTGCCTGATAGTGATGAATTTTATTCCTATGAGGCGCCTTTGCCAGTAAAAATGGAACAGGTCATCGAAAAGTCAGGGGTAAAATAAAAATGGGTTTAGCAAAACAACATTATAGTTTCTTTATTTTTGACTGGGACGGGACTTTAATTGATTCAACAGCCAGAATTGTGGAAGCAATGCAGGCGACTGCTGGAATTTTAAATTTGGTGATACCAACAGAAGAAGCGGTGAAGTCAATTATCGGGTTGAGTATGGCGGGGGTCATGGATACGCTTTTCTCAGAGATAACATTAATCCAGAAAGACAAATTTTTAACAAACTATCGTTATCAGTATGCTGAAGGAGTTTCTGCCGAAACGCCCGTTTTTAATGGTGCCAAAGATCTGATGTCATTTTTGAAATCACGTTCAGCTGTAACCGCTATTGCTACAGGAAAAGCGCGCGCGGGATTAAACAGAGCGTTTTTAGAATCAGTATTTAATGATGATGATTTTGACCATAGTATTTGTGCTGATGAAGCGCAATCGAAACCACACCCTGAAATGATTTTTGAACTGATAAAAAGGGCAGGGAAAAGCAAAGAAGAAACCTTAGTCATTGGAGATAGTCTTTTTGATATTAATATGGCAAATAACGCTGGTGTAGATGCAATCGCAGTAACCAGTGGGGCTGGTTGTCATCAATCGCTTAATAAGGCTAAACCGCTGGATATTCTAGCCGGAGTTTCTTCATTGCAAAGCTGGTTGCAATCTTAGTTGAATGGTATTCTGATTTATCCATTTTATTTTTGGTTAAATTCAATGTTGTTAATTCACTGCTGTTATTTCAGTACTGCTAATTTAAATCCATTAATTCAAAACTGTTAATTCAAAGAATATCAATGCCTGCCTGTTCAAAAAGCTGACACAGGCTTATTAACGGTAATCCTTCCAGTGATGTAGGATCATGACTACTTACTTTTTCAAACAAACTGATGCCAAGCGATTCAACTTTAAAACTGCCGGCACAATCAAAAGGTTTATCTCTATCAAGGTAGTTTTCAATTTGTTGTAGTGAGAGATTTTTGAATTGGACGTCGGTAACTGACTGTTTATAAAAACAGCTATTACTGAGTTGCTGACTGAGGCAGATACCAGTAATAAATTGAATACTGTTGCCGGCAAAACAGTTGAGCTGTTTAATGGCATTTTCTCTGGTGAGCGGCTTTCCGATAACCTCATTGTTATACACGGCGATTTGATCGGAGCCAATGACCCATGAATGCGGCGATTGCCGGTTAACGATTTGTGCTTTTTCAATACTTAGCCTTTTCACCAAATCAAAAGAAAGCTCATTATTTAGTCGAGATTCTTCAATTTCAGGCGCAATTGTTTTAAAGGTAAGCCCTAGCCTGCTTAAAAGAGAAGCTCTGTATTTTGAGCTTGATGCCAGAATTAGATCAGGGTTCATCAATGTTTATTCCTTTTCAGTGTTTTTCTGTTGCGCAGTCCATAGCTCATGATAAAGACCCTTTCGTGCCAATAACGACAGGTGGTCACCCGACTCTGCAATTTTACCTTTATCCAGTACAATAATTTTATCTGCGTTAACGACTGTTGAAAGTCTATGTGCAATGACCAGGCTGGTATAGTGACTGGAAATTTCGTCTATGGCTTCCAGTATTGCTGCTTCTGACCGACTGTCCAGGGAAGAGGTTGCTTCATCAAAGAGTAGTATGGGGGGGCGTTTTAATAATGCTCTTGCAATTGCGACTCTTTGTTTTTCTCCACCAGAGAGCTTTAGTCCTCGTTCTCCGACTAATGTGTTTAGTCCCTCCGGTAACTGGTCAATAAACTCATCGATATGGGCCATTTTAATTGCTCGTTGAATTTCTTCATCGGTAGCCATTGGTTTGCCATAGCGAATGTTTTCAAGCAAAGTATCGTTAAATAATACGGTATCCTGAGGAACGATACCGATGTTCTCACGGAGTGATTTTTGCGTGATGCCTGGTAGTGATTGTTCTCCTATTTGAATAACGCCTTCGGTTGGGTCATAAAAACGAAGCAGGAGTTTAACGATCGTTGATTTACCGGCACCACTGCTGCCAACAATCGCCAGTGTTTGTCGGGGTAAAATTGTAAAGCTGACACCTTTTAAGATTTGTCTGTTTGCGTGATAGTTGAAATGGACATCTTTAAAGTGTACTGGTTGATTATAAGCTGACAGGGGTTGTGAGTCCGGGGTATCAATAATCTTGGGCTTTCGAGCGAGCAAAACCAACATTTTTTCGACGTTAATAAAGGCGACACGAATTTCTCGATAGATAAAACCAAGAAAATTAAGCGGAAGAAAAAGCTGCATCATAAAAGCATTAATCAGGACAAAGTCACCAACCGTAATTTGATGACTGATTATCTGCTGTACCGCCAGATACATCAAAATGGTAATTGCGGTACTGATAATCAGAGCCTGACCGCAATTCAATGCAAATAATGTCAGACGATTCACCCGTTTGGCATTTTCCCAGGTTTTCAGGTTTTCGTCATAGCGTTGACATTCGTGTTCTTCATTGGTGAATAACTTGACCGTTTCATAGTTGAGTAAGCTATCGATTGCTTTTGTATTGCTGTTTGAGTCAGCTTCATTAGCTGCTCTGACATACTTATTTCTCCAGTTTGTTGTATAAATAGAGAACGCAATATAGCTGACAATTGAAATTAAAGTGACACTACCAAATGCAATACCATAGTTAACCAGCAATATGCCAACAACCAGAGAGATTTCAATCAGAGTTGGAATGATGTTAAAAACCATAAACCTCATGATAAAACTGATCCCGCCGGTTCCTCTTTCAATGTCTCTGGCTAGCCCACCGGTGCGTCTGTTTAAATGAAAATCAACATCTAGCGCATGTAAATGTTGAAATACTCTCAGGCTAAGGCGACGAATGGTGCGTTCTGTTACCCGACTGAATAAAGTGTCTCTAAGTTCGCCAAACATGACATTACTGAAACGAAAAAAACCATAGGCTAATACCAGTGCAACAGGTGTAACTGCCCAATAGGGGAGTAAATCCAGGTTAGATTGAGTTAATGTTGTTAACTGCTCGGGTGAGCTGTCTGTTTGTGTTAATGAATCGACAATAATCTTTAAAATAAAAGGCATTATTATTGCCGATATTTTAGCCAGGATGAGAAAGAGCAGGGCAAAGAGTATTCGCCATTTAAATTCACTAAAATAGGGGCGGAGCTGATTGAGGATGTCCCACTTTATTTTGTGATGAGGATCTGCGGTTAAACCGGTTGAACGCATTAATACGACCTTAATTCAAAATAATAGAGATTTATGCTGATTTTATAAAAAAACAGGGTAAATAGACAGGTTGACCTGCTATTTTAAATAGTCTCAGGGATAGCCCCTGAAAATATTGCTGATAAAATAGAATATACACTATATAGAACCAATAACTTTGTTTAAAATGACCTTCAGGAAATGTCGAAGCTGGTAATCGACAATAACAGGTTGATTGTGTCATTAGAATGACCTTTGAATTCAAGTTTATAACTACCCGAGACTAACATGACTGATAACAACGAAGTTTCTCTACGAGATTACTACGAAAAATTTATTAATGAAGTCATTGAGACAGAAATCATCTGGGGATTGAGTAACGATGATGGATGGGCGGTATGTGAGTCTAATGATTTTGAAGATAAAGAGGTGATATTATTCTGGTCGAATGAAAAAGCTGCAGCAAAACTGGTTAATGAAGAGTGGTCTGATTATCAGGTTACGCCAATTCGATTTGAAGATTTTATTGATGACTGGTTACATGGTATGCATGAAGATCAGGTGCTGGCAGGAATAAACTGGGATAAAGAGCTTGTTGGGCCAGAGGTTGAGCCTGTAATTCTGATAGAAGATTTACTGGAAGAAGAGTAATAAAAAACGAGCATATTGGTTGTAAATGACCTATAACAGTCAGAATAAAGGTGATTTCAGGTTAAATCGTAATGATAGTGATGAATAGTTTTGCCTTTTGTTGTTCTTTTGGGTAGAATCGCGCGCCTATGTCAGAGTCCCAGCAGAAAAATATCATCCAGCCCAGGAAACTGGCCCAGAAAAGTGGAGAAATTCGCTTTAACTGGGAGGTAGCGTCATTTGAGCGTTTATCGAACGGATTGTATTCAAATGTCGGGAATGTAAGTGTTCATATTAATGCTGAAATTGATTTTCAAAAGCGCTGCCTGTTAGAAACAAACATTAAGGCTAGTTTGCAGTTAGAATGTCAGACCAGTTTTGAACCGATGGATTTTGAGATTGATAAAACGATAACTTTTTGTACGGTTATCAAAGAAAGTCAGTTTGCGGAAGTTGATGAAGAGTTTGAGCCTGTATTAATTGATGATGGTTACCTGGATATTAAGCAGGTTATTGAAGATGAACTTATTCTTTCAGTACCTGTTGCTGCAAATAAACCTGCAGAAGAACTGAATCAGGAAATGACTTTTGGCAAACTGGATGAAGAAGCAATATTAGTTGAGAAGAAGGAAAAAAACCCTTTTTCTGTATTAAAGAATTTAAAAAAAACCTAAGATTGGGAGTTTAATAATGGCTGTTCAAAAGAATAAAGTAACGCGCTCAAAGCGTGATATGCGTCGTTCACATGATGCGCTTGTTGATAATACGTCTTCATTATCAGAAGATAAGACAACGGGTGAATTACATCGTCGTCATCACATGACTGATGATGGGTTTTACCGCGGTCGTAAAGTTTTATAACTATCAAGCAATACGTAATTGAATCAAGTTACGATTGCTATCGATTGTATGGGGGGTGATTATGGCCCCTCAGTTACAATTCCTGCGGTAAAAAAAGCATTAACTAATTGCCCGTCTGTTTCATTTCAGCTCTACGGCGATGCTTCAATCATTAAGTCTCACTTACTTCATCATAAAATACATTTAAATCGTGATATTACCGTTTTCTCTTCTGAAAATGATGTATTAATGACCGATTCTCCTGCTGTTGCACTAAAATCCAAGAAAACTTCATCAATGCGAATGGCGCTTGAAGCGGTTCGAGACGGGCAGGCAAATGCTTGTGTCAGTTCTGGAAATACCGGAGCGTTAATGGCTATCTCTCGGTTTATATTGAAAATGTTGCCTGGGATTGACCGGCCTGCACTGGTAACCGCTATTCCAACCCTCAAAAATGATCATACATTTTTACTCGACCTTGGTGCGAATGTAGAGTGCGATGAAACTCGACTAACACAATACGCGATCATGGGAAATGAGCTATGTAAATGTCTGGATGAAATTGAAAAGCCGAGAATAGGGTTATTAAACGTTGGTGAGGAAGATAATAAGGGATCAGAAAAATTACGCCTGGCTTCTGATTTAATTGGCGCACTTGATTTTATTGATTATTCTGGCTTTGTCGAGGGTAATCAGATTTTTAGTGGTGATTACCAGGTTGTCGTTACCGATGGTTTTACGGGTAATAATGTGCTTAAAGCTTCTGAAGGCCTGATTCACTATTTGAGTCATAAGATAAAAGATGCTTTTGAAAGAAACTGGTGGGCCAGGTTTTGTGGAATACTGGCTAAACCTGTTATCAGCACCTTTAAAGCGGAAATTAATCCGGAAAAATATAACGGCGCATGTTTGTTGGGATTACGCGGAATAGTGATTAAAAGTCACGGTAGCGCCAATATTAATGCAACTTATTTTGCAATAAAAGAAGCCGTTCAGCAGGCAGAAGAAAAGCTGCCTCAAAAGATCAGAAGCCAGTTGGAACAGGCTCGAAAAAAACTCGTTTAATTGCAGTTTGGGTTTTATACCCAAACTCCTTGAAGATGCAGGAAACAGCAAGACTATAAGCCATCAGGTTCGAGGCATAAATACGAGGGATTTGCTATTCTAATTCGAGCTTCTATAACGAAGAAGATGATGGCTTATAGTCTTGCCCTACGGGTGCCCAGCTCTTAAGCTTGCACGGCGTTGCGACTCTCGAAAAGGGCTAACCATTCCCTTCGAGTCGTGCCTTGTTCAAGCTTAAGAGCTAGACACTGTTTCTTGCATCTTCAAGGAGTTTGAGTATAAACAAGTCATTTATTACATGTTTGAAACTCTTTAACTCGTAAGGTTAGATAGATAATCGTGTAATACTTATCAGGTATTAGCGTTACTCCTGGTAGCAGGACTTGAAAAATGTTTATAATTCGCAGCCTGTTATAAATTTGTTATTAGTCTTTTACAGATATTAGTCATTTACAGAAATATAATAATCTTAACCATTAAGATAAAATAATCAGGACTTTATTCGATGTCAGATAAAAGTATCGCTTTCGTATTCCCTGGCCAGGGCTCTCAGTCGGTATCTATGCTTGCCGATTTTTCAACTGAGACAGTAGTAAAACAGACGTTTGAAGAAGCTTCAGATGCACTGGGTTATAATCTCTGGCAACTAATCAGTGAGGGGCCAGCGGAGAGTTTGAACGAAACTCATAGAACCCAGCCTGCATTATTAACTTCGAGTATTGCACTATGGCGTTTATGGCAACAGCATGCCGAATTACCAGAAGTTCTCGCAGGCCATAGTCTGGGAGAATATTCTGCACTGGTTGCGGCAGAGGTTATGAGTCTGGAGCAGGCGGTGACTCTGGTAGAAAAAAGAGGAACCTTCATGCAGCAGGCTGTTCCAGCCGGTACTGGAAAAATGGCCGCAATTATTGGACTGGCTGATGATGCTATTAAAGATGCCTGTAATGAAGCAATGCAAAATGAAGTCGTCGCGCCAGTCAATTACAATTCTCCCGGGCAAGTTGTTATTGCTGGTAATTTAGCGGCCGTTGAAAGAGCTATGTCTCTTTGTAAAGAAAAAGGTGCCAAAAGAGCCTTACCTTTACCGGTTAGTGTACCTTCTCATTGTGCACTGATGAAACCGGCTTCTGAGTCTTTAAAATCAGAGCTGGCCAGGATTAAACTTAACTCACCGGCAATACCGGTCATTAATAATGTTGATGTCTCCATTGTTGACGAAGAAAGCCAGATAAAAGACGCGCTGATCAGACAGTTGTATTGCCCTGTTCGTTGGACAGAATCTGTTGAGTTATTTAAGGCCAGAGGGGTTGAACAGGTTGTAGAGTGTGGCCCTGGTAATGTTCTGAGCGGACTATTAAAGCGTATTGATAAATCGTTGATCGCTCACAAACTGTCTAGTAAAGATTCGTTTAATCAGTCAGTTAAGACGTTATCTTAATTAATTACATTAATTACATTAACTATATTAATAGAAATTACAGATCTGGGAAACAGGAATTAACTTACCCTGTTGTTTGTAATAAAATTCATTATTAATCGGACAAAGAATAAAAACTGGAGAATAATATGAGCGAAGCAAGATTAGCTTTAATTACAGGCGCGTCTCGTGGTATCGGTAAAGCGATAGCTGAACAGCTGGGGCAGTCTGGGTTTGTCCTTGCTGGAACGGCGACTTCACAATCTGGTGCAGATAATATCAGTAAAATGTTTGCTGATGCAGGTTTGTCAGGTAAAGGCTTTGTTGTTGATGTTTCAGATGCCAATGCGATAGACACCCTGATTGAATCAATTAAAGCTGAATTTGGTAAAACGCCAGAAGTCCTGGTAAATAATGCAGGCATTACTCGAGATAACCTGTTAATGCGAATGAAAGATGAAGAATGGGAAGCGATTTTACAGACCAATCTAACCTCAGTGTTTAAGCTGTCTAAAGCCTGTCTTCGCGGTATGATGAAAGCTCGATGGGGAAGAATAATCAATATTGGATCTGTTGTCGGTACTACCGGAAATCCCGGACAAACAAATTATTCGGCAGCTAAGGCTGCTGTGATTGGTTTTACCAAATCACTTGCTAAGGAAATTGGAGCAAGAGGTATTACTGTTAATGTCGTTGCGCCGGGATTTATTGATACAGATATGACCCAGGCTCTGGAAGAAAGTCAGCGAGAAGAGTTATCAAAAAGTATTCCTTTAGCACGATTAGGAAAAGCAGAAGATATTGCAATGGCCGTTTCTTTTCTCGCATCCGATGGCGCTAATTATATAACTGGTGAAACCTTGCATGTGAACGGTGGGATGTACATGGGTTAAACAGGAAATTGCGGTAGAGTTTTTTGCGTTATAAAGCAGGTTAGATAGTGAGAAAATGTTTCAATTTTGTACTAATCTGTTTATTGGTAAGATATTCTATTAAGTTGTATGTAAATTAAACAAGCTACAGTTTGATAAATATTTGGCTGGTTAGAGGTAAAAACAGTTATTGATAAAGTGACTTAAATAACACTTTATGAAGAGATATTGCTCTTTTGAGTGAGTTTTTCTTTATTTTCTGGTGATTTTTGTGTTTAATGTTGCTTCACTGATTTGGCGTATTTGAGGTTGGTGCGATCAGAGGTATTTCTGGTCCGACCATTCAAAAACATTAGTTTGCAACTTGCAACTTTCCACAAAATCAATAAACTACACGCCTCAGCGTTTGCTGGAATTAATTTTTAGAGGAAAAGATATATCATGAGCACTATTGAAGACCGTGTTAAGAAGATCGTTATTGAACAGTTAGGTGTTTCTGAAGATGCAGTTACTTTAGAAGCTTCTTTTGTTGATGATCTTGGAGCAGACTCACTAGATACAGTTGAGTTGGTCATGCTACTTGAAGAAGAATTCGATACTGAGATCCCTGATGATGAAGCTGAAAAAATTAACACAGTTCAGGCTGCTGTTGATTATATCAAAGCGAACGTTGAAGGCGCTTAATCAGTAAAAACTGATTGTCAAAGTATTCCAGAAAGCTGCGGTAGATATTCTATCGCAGCTTTTTTGTTTATAACGATTAAATGGGTAGAATTAGCCCTGTCTATCAGTCCCGTTAGCTTTTTCCTTTAATCTGTCGTGTTCATTGAAACGGTGCGCAAAGTATTATCGGACAGCTGCTTGCTAAATAATACTTGAACTGGTAAATATGATGTATACCCAAATTCCCTGAATTCTGCATTTCCAGGGAGTTTGGGTATAATTGTAAAATGAGGTTATCAGCTTGTTGGTAATCGCTTATTTTTACTCAATATTAAAGGCATTAGATGACAATGAAAAATCGAGTAGTAATTACGGGTCTTGGTATGGTAACGCCTGTAGGTAATAACGTGAAAGATACCTGGCAAGCCATTCTCGATGGAAAAAGTGGTGTTATGCCAATTGATTCTTTTGACGCGAGTGACATTGGGACTCGAATCGCAGCGAGCGTTAAAGGGTTTAATGTTGAAGACTATATGGCAAAAAAAGAAGCTCGTAAATTTGACAAGTTTATTCAATTTGGAATTGCAGCATCGAAAGAAGCCATTGAAGACTCCGGCCTGGAAATTACCGAAGAAAATGCTCACAGAACAGGCGTTTGTATTGGTTCTGGTCTGGGAGGCGTTGAAACTATCGAAACCAATCATCTTAATCTGATTAATAAAGGGCCGAGACGAGTTTCTCCGTTTTTAATACCGGGCTCTATTATTAACCTGGTTGCAGGACAACTTTCTATTATGTATGGCATGAAAGGGCCTAATATCTCTATTGTGACAGCTTGTACAACGGGTGTGCATAATATTGGACATGCCGCTCGAATGATTGCTTACGGTGATGCAGACGTCATGGTTGCTGGTGGCGCCGAAATGGCAACCACTAAACTGGTTATGCAGGGCTTTTCCATTATGAAAGCACTTTCTTCACGAAATGATGATCCTCAGGCTGCCAGTAGACCCTGGGATAAAGAAAGAGATGGTTTTGTATTAGGTGATGGTGCGGGCGTGGTTGTTCTTGAATCATTAGAAAGTGCGACAAAACGAGGCGCTAAAATTTATGCTGAATTAGGCGGTTTTGGGATGAGTGGAGATGGTTACCATATGACTTCACCACCGGAAAATGGAGAAGGCGGAGCAATGGCCATGACTAATGCTCTGAATGATGCTGAAGTGAATACCGACAATGTTCAATATATCAATGCACATGGCACCTCGACTCCAGCCGGAGACATAGCAGAAACAAGAGCCGTAAAATCTATTTTTGGTGATTTGGCTTATAACCTGAAGATGAGTTCTACTAAATCAATGACAGGGCATTTGTTGGGGGCTTCAGGAAGTATTGAAACTATCTTTACCGCGCTGGCAATTCGAGATCAAGTTGCACCACCAACGATAAATCTGGATAACCCTGATGATGAGTGTGATTTAAACTATGTCGCACACAGGGCGCAAGATGCTGAAATTAAGCATGCAATTTGTAATTCTTTTGGTTTTGGTGGTACCAATGGTTCACTTTTGCTTTCGAAATACAGTGCCTGATTTAATCCTTGTTCATCAGCTTATCTGGATTTAAACGGAACATTGGAAATTCAAACAATAGACTGTCGCATTAGCAATTTACCTCAGGAAAAGCAGGATAGGGGTAAGTTGTTTGGCGATGGTTTTTTCACTACAGGTGTTATTGAAGGGAATCAATTGTTGAACGCCGTTTACCATAAAGAGCGTTTACTAAAATCTGCAAAAATGCTTTTGTTTGTTACCTATGATGGCGAGGCGCTATTTGACGCGTTGAACCGTTTACTGATATCGGTTGAAAAAGCATCGATTAGAATAACCGTAACCCGAACACAGTTTGAGCGAGGATACGCTATTTCTTCCGCTCAGGATTGTCTGGCCACTATTCAGGTTTTCCCGTGGGTTGCAACACCAGAATCAGACTGTCAGGTATTTTATGCTGAAACGCCTGTATCAGTTAACTCAAAGCTTGCGGGATTAAAACATTTAAATCGACTGGATAACGTTCTTGCGGCCAGTGAAATAACACAAAAAAATCAAGAAGCGCTACTTTGTGATAACGAATTGATTGTTTGTGGTAGCAGGACTAATTTATTTATTGCCTCTGACAAGGGGTGGGTTACTCCATTACTTAAGCGGGCAGGTATTGAGGGCATCACCAGACGACTGGTGCTTCAGAGTATGGTAGCCTGTGATATCCCTGTAAAAGAGAAGGATATATCCCGGTTAGAAATGGAGAATGCTAAAGCTGCTTTTTTAACCAATAGCCTGGTAGGTATCTGGCCGATATCTCGCCTGGGGAATAAAAAACTTGCAACTGATTTGGTTCAACAACTACAATTTCAGCTTAACTTTATTCGCTAATAAAATAGAATGTTATTGAAAAAATATTTAAATTTTCGAATTATCTCTGTGATAACATTAATTGTTATTCTTGCACTTGCCTGTTGGCAGTGGTTTGAATACAAAAGTTTTTTGAGACTCCCGCTAAAAGTTAATTCAACAGATAGCATATTGGAAGTGAGCCATGGCCAGGGAATCAACCTGCTGGTGTCAAAATTACGTCATAAAGGTGTTATTAATCAGGTCTATTTTGCAAAGCTATATTACTGGTTGAACCCTGAGTTCAAATTAATAAAGGCTGGAGAGTATCAAATAGGAACCGATGAAACCTTTGTTACATTATTGCAAAAGCTAATCGATGGAAAAGTTGTTCAATATACATTGACAATTGTAGAGGGGAGTAGCAGCTATCATTTACTGGATAAACTCAATGGAATATCTGTTTTAAAACAGGATTTCAGTTTGCAGCCAGATAACCTTGTTAGTGAATTAAACCTGAAAACTAATCATATTGAAGGAATGTTTTTTCCTGATACTTATCACTATACAAAAGGTTCCAGTAGTCTGGATTTATTGAAACGTTCAAATGTCAGAATGATGAAAGTGCTAACGAGTGAGTG
Source organism: Kangiellaceae bacterium (assembly GCA_016743995.1). Taxonomy (GTDB): domain Bacteria; phylum Pseudomonadota; class Gammaproteobacteria; order Enterobacterales; family Kangiellaceae; genus Aliikangiella. Next base: position 14,158 of record JADGFG010000026.1, read on the forward strand.
GTCAAATCGAGCAGAAGGCTTACCTTATAAAACACCTTATGAGGCTCTGATAATGGCTTCTATTATAGAGAAAGAAACGGGAGTTCGATCTGAACGTAAAAAAATTGCTGGTGTTTTTGTCAGGAGACTGAATAAGAAAATGCGGTTGCAAACCGATCCCACGGTTATTTATGGTGTGGGCCCGCAGTTTAACGGAGACATTACATACAAACACCTGAGAACGCGAACGCCTTATAATACTTATCTGATTAATGGGTTACCACCCACCCCAATTGCTTTGCCTGGAAAAGAATCGATTCACGCTGCGCTTCACCCTGAAGACGGTGATACTTTATATTTTGTTGCGTCGGGTGACGGAGGGCACTATTTTAGCCGTACCCTGAAAGAACATAACAAAGCCGTTCAGCGTTTTTTGCGTAAAAGTAAACAATAATAACCTTATAATGGATAAGGTCATTTTATCGTTATTGATAAAAGTATCCCAGCGCGATGAAGTCTTAGCAGGAATGATTAGTCGCTCTAAAGCAACTTTGTATATTGATAAAGGTATGTTGGTTTTCAGTCTTGAAGGTTTATATCAGTTTCTGGCAGATGACATAAATGCGCAGTATTTTGAGCCATTCTGTCTTTTTGAGGTCAGTTTTCAACAGTTTAAAAAACAAGTTTATCAAAGTCGTTTGAACCAGCAGCTAGCCAGTTACAAAATTAAAGTCGATGTTTTTCAAAATACAGGCAAAATTGATAGCAATCTCTATTGTTTAACCAGTATAAACTGAAAGTTTTGAATAACTTAAAGTGCTTTGTACTTGAACAAAATCCGATTTATTCGTAAAATCTTAATATAGTAGTCAGACATTCACATTAGAGTTAATTGATTCAGGTGTGTGCTGACGTGATTTCGAAGTCTGTTAATCGAATCAGTCATCTATAAATTGAACGAATATAGCCCCAATGACTGAAGCGATTCTCTTAAAGCAATAAAATAGCCAATTAACTACCAGCACCTTTGTGCAAGAGGTTTAAATGAATACTCAGGTTTCCAGCCAGCAACCAACAGCAAAAAATGCTCAGTCAATAGATACTCATTCAACAGAGCTTGTTCAGGCGGACGCCAGTTTGTTTCAATCGGTGTTAACGGTTGCGTTTGGCCTTGCTATTATAGTTGCTGTCGGTTTTCTTCCAATGAATGTTGCACATAACGCGGCCCATGACACTCGCCACTCTCTGGCTTTTCCCTGTCATTGATGAGAACTGAACTTCACTATCTTGTTAATAACAGACTGTTTTCAATTTAGATCTCGTTAATAACACACTGTTTTCAATTTAGATAAAACACATACATCTGCTTTCCATAATAGACTGGAAACCAGAGGGTATTCTGGAGCTTGGTAAATGATTTTTCGCCGGTTAATTTCTGGATCAATTATTATTGGGGTTGTTGCAGGGTTATTTTTGAGCCTGATGCAACTGGTGGGTGTGACGCCTATAATTCTTCAGGCAGAAACCTATGAAACAGAAACAGCTCCTTCTCATGCTCACGAGCAGAATGCCGAAACGTTACGTGCATCTCTTAATCAGCACGTTGGCGGGCATCATCATGACGAAGATGCATGGTCTCCTCAAGATGGGACGGAGCGTACAACTTATACTTTTGTGACAACAATTCTGGCAAGTATTGGTTTTTCGGCTATTTTGCTGGCATTGATGTCGCAATGTGCGATGCGAAGCATGTTTAAACTTAACCCTCAGAACGGCGTATTGTGGGGTATTGCTGGTTTTTTAACTTTTTTTCTGGCCCCGGGGCTAGGTTTACCTCCTGAGATTCCTGGTGTAGAAGCCGCTGTTCTGGAAAACAGGCAATTCTGGTGGTTGTTGGCAGTTTTAGCCACGGCAACCGGTTTAATCATATTGGCTTTTTCGCCATTAAAAATTAAACCTGTTGGAATCATTGTGCTTTTGTTACCTTATTTTGTCGGGGCTCCTCAGATTAATGGTCCTGAGTTTGCGCATTCGGACCCTGATGTTGTTGTTGCACTAACAGAATTACACGAACACTTTATCTTTGTAAGCGGGTTAACAAACTTGTTATATTGGATTGTGTCAGGCGTTCTTGCTAGTGTTGTCATTAAATACTGGATATTAAAAGGAATGCCTGTCAATGCAAAGGCTACAGCCTGAATTTCCATTCTGTGCCGTTAAAGGTCAACAGCCTTTTAAACTGGCACTCATACTGAATGCAATAAACCCTTCAATTGGCGGTGTGTTGGTTAGTGGCCCCCGCGGGTCAGCCAAGTCAACTCTGGCCAGAGGGCTTGCCGATTTGCTGCCAGAGACTTCTCAGTTTGTTAATCTGCCATTAAGTACCACTGAAGATATGCTCATTGGTACGCTGGATTTACAAAGTGTTTTAAAAGAAAAAAAGGTCAAATTTAATCCCGGAATTTTAGCTAAAGCACATCGTGGTGTGCTGTATATTGATGAAGTTAATCTGTTAAATGATAACCTGGTTGATATGATTCTTGACGTTTCACAAAGTGGTATTAATCAAGTTGAACGAGACGGTATCAGTCATAGCCACGAGTCTCGTTTTATCTTATTGGGAACCATGAACCCTGACGAAGGCGAAATTCGTCCTCAACTACAGGACCGGTTTGGCTTTTCTGTCGAACTTAACGAGCAATATTCAATCAGTGATCGAGTTGCCATTGTCCAGTTACGAGAAGCGTATGACAATGATTGTGTCTCGTTTGTGGAACAATTTAAACCGGCTCAGGAAACTCTAAAGCAGAGAATATTTAATGCGACCACACTATTGTGTCAGGTGAGCTGTTCAGAGGCATTAAGAGAAAAGATAGCGATATTCTGCCATGAAGAAAACGTTGATGGTTTAAGGGCTGACATTATCTGGTATCGAGCAGCCGTTACACATGCTGCGTGGTGTGATCGCACAGAAGTGACTGAAGAAGACCTGCTTGCCGTTAAAGCACTGGTATTAAATCACCGTAGCAACTCTCCTTCAGAAAGTGATGGAAATGCTAATTCTGGCTCTAACTCTAATTCAAACTCTGATTCTAATGCATCGTCAGGGAACTCATTTTCCAGACCTCCTGTAGAACAAAGCGAACAACAAACGGAACTTTCTGCAGAGTCATCAGACTGGGGCGGCATGCAGCCAGAAGCACAGTCGGCTGTTTTGTGTACGGATTCAAGCTGGATTGACAACCTGAAGCAAAAACAGAATGCTCAAATAGTGCCAGAAAAAACAAAATGGAATACTTTTTCAAAGTTGAAGGGGCATAACGCGCGTGGCTTTAGAAAGGGTAAAAATGAATCACCCAAAGTAAGCTGGTTTCAAACAATGCTTGCCAACATGGGGCAGTGGCCACCGACAGTTTTACGTTATAAGCGAGAAGCAAGCGGACAAGGTATTTTAAATTTGATTTTACTCGATACTTCTGCGTCAACCATTAAGAACAAACAGTTTGCTAACGCCAAAGGCGTCGTTTTAAATATTGCGAAACAGGCCTACCTGGACAGACAGCAACTCAGTGTTTTTGCTTTTGGTTGTCAAAAGGTAGAACAGTTATTACCAAGGCAGAAGTCACCGAAAAATCTGTTAAGCTGGCTAGAGCAGATTAAAGCGGGTGGGGGCACACCTTTAAAACAACTGCTGGAAGTTGTAAAAAATTATCAACAAAAAATGTTAATTAATACTCCCTGGTTGTTATTTCGAACTTTTCTGATAACCGACGGCCGGGTCAGGTGTGTACCTGAACAGCAAAGGCTTTCCGGACAAACTTTGCTAATTGATATTGAGAAATCCAGTATCCGGCGTGGCAAAGGCCAGCTTATCGCTCGCTCATTGGCTGCGGAATATATTTCACTGTCTGGTTAAACAACAACCGGGCTTGTTTGTTTTCGCTTTGTAATTAACCTGTTTATTGAGATAACCATTTAATGACTATTGCTTCTTGTCCTGCATTATTTTTAGCGGCGCCTGCTTCAGGTCAGGGTAAAACAACGGTTACCGCTGCGCTGGCGAAAATGCTTCGTCGACAGGGAAAAGTAGTCAAGGTCTTTAAAACGGGGCCGGATTATCTTGACCCTCAGATATTGCACCAGGCATCTGGTGAAGCTGTCGAACAACTTGATCTGTGGATGGCTGGAGAAAAATTTTGTCAACAGAAACTCTACGAAGCGGCCACGTCAGCCGATTTAATTTTGATTGAAGGTGTGATGGGGATGTTTGATGGCACGCCATCGAGCGCCGATCTTGCGAGTCGTTTTAATCTTCCTATGGCCATTGTTATGGATGTTAAGGGAATGGCACAGACGGCGGCAGCGGTTGCAATGGGCCTGGCAAATTACCGAACTGATATTACTGTTGTAGGTTTAATCGCAAATGGTTGCGGTACTGAACGCCATGCACAGTTAATTCGCGAAGCATTGCCAGATACTTTGCCCTTGTTAGCCAACCTGGAACGTTCGCCAGAAGTTGCTTTACCTGAGCGCCATTTAGGACTGGTTCAGGCTGATGAAATCAGTGAAGAACTTGAAGAGCGCTTTAACGCTGGCGCAGACTGGCTCGAAAGGGCAGGGCTATCTGCCATTATAGAATTAGTTCCAACCGTTAATTTTTCGTCTGTAAAATCAGAAGATATTCCGCCAATATTAAAAGTCAATCGTAACACTCACCTTGCTATTGCCAGAGATAGAGCTTTCAGTTTTATTTATGATGCTAATTTACGCTTGTTGGAGGAATTGAATATCACTTATTCATTTTTCTCTCCACTCGATGATGAAGAAATTCCGCAAGCCGATGCCTTATGGTTACCCGGTGGGTATCCTGAGCTTTATGCAGAGCGTTTGTCTGATAACCAGTCCATGTTGAATAGCGTAAAAGATTTTTATGGCTCAGCTAAACCGATATTGGCTGAGTGTGGTGGTTTTTTATACTGCCTGCAGACGTTAACGGACATGGATGAGTCAACTTATCCAATGTCAGCAATAATGCAGGGGCATGGTGCTATGCGCGGTAAAAGGGGATGTCAGGGAATGCAGACAATGCCGCTACCCGAGGGGGAAATCAGGGGACACGCTCATCATCGATCCAGAAGTCATGGCACGTCAGAGCCTACGGCATTTGGTCGACGCCAGAAACATTCAGCGCCAGGAGAGCCTGTCTATCGTGAAGGGAGTCTGACGGCCAGTTATCTACATCTGTATTTTCCGTCTAACCCGGCTGCAATTAGTGAGATTTTTTGTCCGGGCTGTTAAAATTCGCTTTTGTGATAGAATGTTCTCTGGCCATTTTGTGTTAAATAAAGAAATTATATGAGTAAAGTTAATAATGATTGAGGCACTTCCACTCATTCTCACCGGTTTTGGTCTTGGTCTGGCTCATGCATTGGATGCCGATCATGTGATGGCTGTTTCTTCGCTGAGTAACCAGAAGCCCGGTATCATGAAAATTGTTCGGTTCAGTTGTCACTGGGCTTTAGGCCACGGTGCGACTTTATTGTTAATCGGGCTGTTATTATTTGGACTTGGTTATACGATTCCTGAGTCGTTACAACATTTTGCTGAAGTTGGCGTTGGCGTATTATTGATAGCTCTGGGGCTGGTTTGTTTTTATCAGTTTCGTAAAGAGAAAATTCGTCTTCATGCCCATTCTCATGGCAACATTGAGCATATCCACTGGCACGACGAATCACATACCGAAGAAACTGAAAAAGGTATTAAAAAGGACTCCCATGTTTCTGTGATGGTGGGAGGTTTACATGGACTGGCAGGCAGTGCACCGGCTCTGGCACTTGTTCCGGCGGTGGGCCAGGGGCAGGTCTGGCAGGCGATTATTTACCTGTTGCTGTTTTCTCTGGGAGTGATGCTGTCGATGCTATTGTTTGGACTGGGCTTTGGTTATATTCAGCGAACTCTACAAGAAAAGTATAATCGTGTTTTTGCCTGGAGCAGGCAATTTATTGCTGCGCTTTCTATTTTTGCAGGTAGCTACTGGATAATCCACTCTTTATGAGACAGCGACATTCTATATGAGACCGCCATATTCTGTTAAGGTCACAATTGAGATAAACTCATTGATGGTTTGTCACTCGTGAACAGTAATGTGGCCTGAAAGTAATGAGAAAAACACCCCGTTAAAAAGCGGTCTGACGACAGGCTGCTGCGCCACGGCCTGTTGTGTTGCTGGTGCTCGTTTTTTGTTTAAAAATCATAAAGCTCGTCGAGTCAGTGTGACTCTGCCCAAAGGAAAAGTTGTAGAGCTTTCGGTTATTCGTTACCTCACCCGTTCACAAAATCAGGTACAAACAGCCACAATTAAAGATGCTGGTGATGATCCCGATGTAACCCACGGCGCTACTGTTTTTGTTAATCTCAAGTTAACTGAACAACCAGGTATTCAGTTTAAGGCCGATAATGGCGTTGGTACTGTTACCAGAGCAGGTTTGTTGTTAGCTGTTGGTGAGCCCGCAATTAATCCGGTGCCTCGAAAAATGATAGCAGATCATTTGACCGGTATTGCCGATGAAAATAATTATAAAGGTGGCTTTGAAGTGGCTGTTGGTGTTGAAAATGGCGAACAAATTGCTAAAAAAACCATGAACGCGCGGCTGGGGATTATCGGGGGTTTATCTATTCTGGGGACCACCGGGGTTGTTCGTCCTTTTTCCTGCTCTGCCTATATTGCCTCTATCCACCAGGGCATTGATGTTGCTGTAGCGAATGGTTTCCAACACATTGCCGCGTCTACAGGGAGTAGTAGTGAAGACGCTATAAAAAATCTTTATCAATTACCTGACATAGCACTCATTGAAATGGGAGACTTTGTTGGTGCTGTTTTAAAATATGTTAAAAAAGTGCCGATTAAAAAATTGAGCTTATGTGGCGGTTTTGGGAAAATTTCCAAGCTGGCAAATGGACAGTTGGATTTGCATAGCCGTGTAAATGCTATCGATTTTAATTTTCTTGCTGAGCTGGCGATAGAACAAGACACTGATAAATCAATTAAAGAGCGCATATTATTATCTAACACCAGTATTGAAGCGTTAGACATTTGTAATCGAGAGAATATCGATCTGGCTGGTCGAGTTTGCAAGAAGGCTTTCAAAATAGCAAGAAAAATTGTACCTGCCAGAACCGAACTGGAAGTCTGCGCGATTAACCGTCAGGGAGAAATTATTGCCAGCGTGAAAGAGTTTTCTTCGTGAGCATATTACTTCTCGGCGGAACTGCAGATGCCAGAAAGCTGGCAAATGTATTAATTAAGAAAAATATTCCGCTTGTCTATAGTGTCGCCGGTTTGGTCAGGCAACCTGAACTGGATTGTCCGGTGATTAGTGGCGGCTTTACCCAATATGGCGGGCTTGAAAATTATTTAATCAGCGAAAAAATAAAAGTTGTTCTGGATGTGACTCATCCGTATGCAGTCAGGATGAAAAGCAAAGCGGTAGAGGCGAGTAATTGTACAGGTATTCCTTGTTGGCAATTTTATCGTCCCGAGTGGAAACCAGAGTCTGATGATAACTGGCAGCTTTTTGACCGATGGGAAAGTCTGCTGCCAGTACTATCAGATAAACAACATATATTTTTTACTGTGGGCCAGCTTGTTCAACAACAGATGAACCAACTGAAAACAGTTATCGAAGGTAGAACAAAACACCACCTGTTTCGAACGGCGGTTAAACCAGCCATTAGTTTGCTAAAAAATATGCAATGGCAAAAGGCCATTGGTCCATTTAAATCAGATGATGAATTAGTATTGATGAAACACTATCAGATTGACGCATTGGTGACTAAAAATAGTGGTGGTCAGTCGACCATTGCAAAAATTAATGCGGCAAGATTACTTAATATTCCAGTGCTTATGTTAAAAAGACCAAAACGGGTTACAGCGAATCAGGTTTTTAATGATATGGTGAGTTATCAGCAGTATATTGTGGAACAATGGCAACACTTAAAGTGATAAATGAGCACTGAAAAAAATTAACAGTAGACAAAGAATAATAGATAAAGAAAATAGAATAAATTATGCCTTATCAATATGAAAAAAATCCCGGTGAAATTGAAGCTAAAAGTTTTAAGCTCATTCGGCAACTGACTGATTTAACGACTTTTTCGAAAGAAGAGCAACAGGTTGTGATGCGCATTGTACATAGTGTAGGTCTACCTGAAATTGCTCAGCAGGTGCAGTTTAGTCAGTCGGCCTGCGAGGCTGGCTTAAAAGCCATTTCAAATAATGCCAATGTGTTATGTGATGTTGAAATGGTCAGGCAGGGAATAACCAGGCGTATGGTTAAGCAGCCACCTTTGTGTTTTCTTAATGACCCACGAGTGAAGCAACTGGCTGAGCAAACCAACGAAACCCGAAGTATGGCTGCATTGCGCCTGTGGCAGGAAAAAATTGATTCAAGTGTCGTGATCATTGGCAATGCGCCCACCGCATTATTTCGTTTATTAGAAATGATAGAGCTGGGAGGAGCAAAGCCTGCACTGATCATTGGTATGCCTGTTGGGTTTGTTGGTGCTGCAGAATCGAAACAGGCGCTTTGGGATTGTCACGAGAAGCTAGGAGTTGAATGCATTACTTTATCAGGCAGACAGGGAGGCAGCGCAGTCAGTGCTGCAACTTATAATGCGCTGTTAAGATGTGACTGCGGAGAATGGTACTAACCGATGTCAGAGAGAAATTTAAAAAATCAACGACAGAATTCTGCTGAGATGTTCGCAAAAAAATCACCTGCTAGCGTACATGTTCTGGGGCTTGGTGTTACCGAGAAAGCAAGTTTTTCAGAAGCAGCACAAGAAGCAATTAAACACTCAACAGTAATCATTGGCTCTGAACGACAGCTGGCAACGGTGGGCCATCTGTTAAGTGAATCACAGCAACAACTTGAGCTACCTTCGCTGGATTTATTAAAATCATTTCTGAATAAAAATACAGATAAAACCATCAGTCTATTAGCATCGGGTGATCCATTGTTTTATGGTATAGGTCACTGGTTACAAAAAAATATCAGTAAACCACGTATAAAGTTTTACCCGTCAGTTTCCAGTATTCAGGCGGCCTGTCACCTGTTGGGACTTTCGTTGCAGAATGTTTGCGTAATCAGCCTTCATGGTCGCCCGTTAAAGTCCATTCGCGCAGAACTTAAAAATAATCAGCATTATATTATTTTAACCGACAAAAACAGTCAGCCACTCGCTCTGGCTAAAGAGTGTGTTGCTGCTGGTTATGAAAAATCCGAACTGTGGGTTTGCGAAAAGCTGGGTTATGCTGAGCAAAATGTCAGACAGTTTAAGGTTGATGATTTGTTAGTTAACCCTGAGCTAGAATTTGATGGGTTACATCTTTCCGTTATTTACACTCAGGGTCATGGTGGTAAGTTACCAGAGTTTCCCGGATTTCCTGATGAACTTTTCATAACAGGAAAATCGAAAGGAAAGGGAATGATTACCCGCCGAGAAGTCAGGTTGTCAATTCTATCATTATTACAGTCCTCTACTGGCGATGTTATCTGGGATATTGGGGCGGGTTGTGGCAGTGTTGCCGTTGAGCTGGCTTACTGGAACAAAAACTGCCATGTCACTGCCATTGAGCAACATGGCGATCGGCTAACCTGTCTTGAGCGGAACAGAGAAAAGTTTGGGGTGGTTAAGAACTTAAAAGTGATTAACGGCAGAGCACCTCAAGCTTTAGAAAACCTGGCTAATCCTGATAAAATTTTTATTGGTGGCAGTGATGGAGAACTGTTTAACCTGCTGACCATTTGTTGGCAAAAGTTACCGCCAGGTGGGGTTATGGTGGCATCTGCTGTCACAGAAAATAGTAAAAACGAGTTGTTTCGTATGGCAGAGGTTATAGAGGAAAATGAAAGTGACTCAAAACATCAAATCGAAAGTGTTCAGATAGCGGTGAGTAAAGCGGATAAGCTGGCAGGACAAAGTGTTTATAAACCCTGCTATCCCGTGACAATATTTAAATTTGAAAAAAGACAGGTTAAGAATATCTGTAATAAATACGGCGTTATAAAATGACAGAAGTATCAAAGTTCGTTAATAAAACTGAAAGTAACGGAGCCAGTCATAAAAAAGGAATATTAACTGGCATTGGTGTTGGGCCAGGTGATCCAGAGCTGATGACTTTAAAAGCTTATCGTACAATCAAAAGTGCCAGTATTATCAGTTACCTGGCTAATGAACAGGGTAAGTCCCAGGCTAAATGGATTGCCAGAGAAGCACTTGAAGAATGTCACAATGATTTATTGGAAATTCCTGTATTAATGCCCATGAATGAAAACAGGAAAATCGCAAATCAGGTTTATGACAGCGCTGCCAGTGAAATCATGGCTTGTCTCGATAAGGGACAGAATGTTGTTTTTTTGTGTGAGGGTGACCCATTATTCTTTGGGTCATTTTCCTATCTGTTAGAAAGAATTGAAGACAAGTTTCAATGCAATGTGATTCCTGGAATTTCATCAGTGCATGCGGCGTCTGCAACATTAATTCAGCCGCTGACTCAACAGACTGAATCTTTTGCTGTGGTGAGCGGAAGACATAGCGATGAGGTTTTAATAGAAACGTTAAAAACACATGATAGTGTTGTCATTATGAAAGCAGGACGTGCTCGAGTCCGTATTTTAAAGGCACTACAAATTGCGCAACGAACTCAGGATGCCAGTTATCTGGAATATATCGGTCGGGAACAGCAAGTGATTGTTAATAACGTATCTGAGCTGGTCGCAGAAGCCGGGCCATACTTTTCTCTTTTCATCGTTCGTCGTTCAGAAAGAAAACATAATGACTAAAATTGTCGCATTAACAGAAAAAGGTCTGGTGCTGGCCAATCAGATTTTATCGTTGCTTTCCAACAGTGAGCAAGAGAGCAGTAGACATGAAATAATTTATAAACCCAAACCTTTTGCACCGGCCGTTCAACAGGTGTTTACTAAAGGCGAGCCACTCATATTCATTGGTGCTACCGGCATCGTTGTTCGAACCCTGGCACCAGTACTAAAGAATAAAAAAACAGACCCTCCGGTTCTTGTGCTCGATGAGTCTGGTCGCTTTGTTATTCCATTACTGTCAGGACATGAAGGGGGGGCCAATGAGTTGGCCAGCAAGCTGGCAGAATCCCTTAATGCACAGCCGGTTTTTACGACCGCCAATAGTTATCTGGATCCGGTTTATACGATTGGCATGGGGTGCGAAAGAAACTGCCCAATCAGTGAATTAACAGAAATAATGAATGCAGCCTTAGAACTGGCAGGAGTTTCAATCACTCAAATCAGTAGTATTAATAGTATTGATATTAAGGCTGATGAAGCAGGTTTACTCAATCTTGCTACGTCAGTTGAATTACCCTATCAAACCTGGAACAAAATTGAGCTGACTGAAGTTGAAGGTTTGTTAAGTACTCGTTCTGAATATATTTATCAGGTTGTTGGGGTTTATGGTGTGGCAGAGTCTGCCGCATTAATAGCAGCACAAAGACAAACAGGTCAGTTACCAGAGCTTGTGTTAAGTAAAATTAAAACGCCGAAAGCGACCTGTGCAATTGCCAGAGCCTATCCGCAAAATAACCAGTAACGAATTAAGAGAAAAAGATGAGTCAACTTTTTATAGTGAGTAGTGGTCCCGGAGATTTTAATCTGGTGGCCCCGGTGGCAATCAATGCCATCAAAAAGAGTAGCGACCTGGTCGCTTATGGTCTCTACCTGGATTTGCTGGGTGAGGTTTGTCATGATAAAAAGCATCACGATCTACCACTTGGTAAAGAAATTGAGCGAGCTCGGCTGGCACTGGATCTTGCAGCCAGTGGCAAAATAACTTCATTAATTTCCAGTGGCGATATTGGTATTTATGCCATGGCGACACTGGTGTTTGAGCTATTAGACAGACAGCTGGCGGGTGAAGAAAATCATCCCGAGTGGTTAGACATTGAGATTGAAGTGGTTCCCGGTATTTCTGCAATGCAGGCCGGAGCCAGCAGAGTTGGCGCTATTCTGGGTCATGATTTCTGTACCATTTCTTTGTCTGATTTGCTGACCCCCTGGGAAACCATCGAAAAGCGAATTAATGCCTGTGGCACCGGTGATTTTGTGGTTTCATTTTATAATCCCAGATCAAATAAACGAGACTGGCAGATTAATCAAGCGCGTGATATTTTATTAAAATATCGACCTGCAGAAACCCCGGTTTTGCTGGGCAGGCAGTTAACCAGAGACGATGAAAATCTTTCAATTATAACACTTGAACAGCTTCACTCAGATGATGTCGATATGTTTACTCTGGTGACTGTTGGTAACAGTGAGTCCAGACATATTATTAATGGCAGCAAGGAATGGGTTTATACGCCGAGAGGTTACTCAAAAAAACTATGAGCGTGTTGAATGAACAAGGCAGAAAAATGAAAGTTTACTTTATTGGCGCAGGTCCTGGTGATCCTGAGTTAATTACCGTTAAAGCGCAAAAAAGAATTAATCAGTGTCCTGTGATCTTATATGCCGGTTCGCTGGTACCTCGTGAAATTCTGGCTGACGTTGAAGAGTCGGCCGATAAAATTATTGATACCGCTTCATTAGATCTTGATGAAATAATGGGTCATATACAACAAGCCCACAGGGACGGTAAAGATGTTGCCAGAGTTCATTCAGGCGATCCCTCAGTTTATGGCGCAATCGGCGAACAAATCAGGCGGTTGAATGCGCTGGGTATAGAGTTCGAAATAATTCCCGGGGTAACCGCAACTTCGGCTTCTGCCGCCTGGCTGGGTAAAGAACTCACTTTATCTGGTGTTTCGCAAACTATTATTATGACTCGTTATGAGGGTAAAACACCGTTTCCAGAAAAAGAGCGTTTACCAGCGCTCGCGGCCAGTGGTGCCACCCTGGCAATACATCTTGGTGTCACTCGAATTCATAAAGTGGTTGAAGAGCTATTGCCTTATTATGGAGAAAACTGTCCAGTTGCCGTCTGTTACCGCACCTCATGGAAAGATCAGGATAAAGTAACAGGTACACTTAAAGATATTGTTGAGAAAGTCAGACAGAAAAAATTTACACGAACCTCTTTAATTCTGGTTGGCCAGGTGTTGGGTGAGGGAGAGTTTGATGATTCCTATCTATATGATGAAGGTCAGGCTCATATCTACCGACCTAAAGCTAAAAAAACAAAGCCCAGAACAGTCGATACATCTTTTGCTCACCTGGTAAAGAAATAGCTTTTGATGAACTTTAGTCGTTCCAGGTATTGTCAGCTACAGTGGCTTACAGTTTCAATGGTGATTCTTACGGTGTCTACGGTCTTTTACAAAGCCTTACTAAAAATTTCAAAAAATCAATGGTAATCATTCCCAATAAACTGATATAAAGTGTTTTTTGAGATAGGATATGGTTATTTAATGAACTTTTTTAGAATAGTATTAGCAAGTCTTGCATTGTCGGGAGCCTTTTCAGTCCATGCAATTGAAGAAAAATCATCAGATACGGTAGAAAAAAAATCAACACCTGTTGTTTCTGTTAAGCAAAGAGGTGACTTTTATGCCGGTTTTTCGTTAGGGAATGGTAACTTTGAAGTCGCACCAGAATACACGGTTAATAACAGCGGGGTTGATAGTTCTGGACTAATTTTTGAAGGACTATTTGGCTATCGCTGGAAGAGCAAGTTTTTTGTAGAGGGGCATTTGTCGGTGGTTAGCGACGATGTTTTTCTAGTTGATGAGCTTTTTTCAATATTTGGTGGAGAAAATGTTGATACTTCCATAACAACAACAACCATTTATGGCGGATACACTTTTGATATCAACAAGCATTTTAGAATATCACCAATGCTCGGTTATACCCGTTGGGAACTGGAGTCGAAAGTTGACGTTGAAAATCCACGAGCCGATCAAGTCGTTAAAACCAAAGGAAATGATTTAAAATATCGCTTAAACTTTGATTTTCCAGTAGGAAAACTGGTAGTCCTTAATCTGGCTTATGAAAGAGCCAGTTATAATTTTGGAAAAACAGATAATACTTACTTCGGTATTAAGTTTGAGTGGTAACCTCTGATTAATAATTCAGAAGTTATAATGAGAACTATCAGATTTTTCTGGTAGCTCTTGTTTTCTCAGTTTTTGGCTTTAGTTGATAGTCCTATACAATAATCCTTTTGACAAAAATTAAAGCTTCTTTATATTTTTCTGCTTTCCTCTAAGCTTTTTGTTTATCCTGAAGACATTCGATAGTCTTTACAGAAATTTATTGACTACTACAAATAGTCACTGTTTTTATGTTGAATTTAACAAGGGAAATGTCAAATAATAGTTGTCTCTTGTTCAGTTTATATATAATTAACAGGAATATAAATGCCAGACAATATCAACGACTTACCTACGTTAATCTCAAGTCCGCGCTCAGTTCACAGCGATGGTGCGAGTTCTACATACTCTCAAAATAGTATTAAATACTCTAATGAAGGTTGCTCCAGAGCTGCTGAAAGTAGCTGTGAGCGCGATAGTCAGGTTAGAACGCCTCTTACTGAACATCCAGACATTGCGGAAAAAGTTTATACCAGCATTGAAGAGGCAATTCAAAATCCTGGAGATGTGTTTCAGTTGAATTTAAGTGGCTTTAATTACAGTGAATATTCACCAGGTTTTGTAGATAATATTTCTTTGTTTGAAAACCTTGTGAGATTAGATTTAAGTGCGAACGACTTCACCTGTATTCCAGATTGTATTCTTTCTCTTCCGAAATTAAAAGAGCTTTTATTTGCGAGTAATCCGATCAGTGGAAATTTGAATGAAGTATTAGAGGCGGCTGAAGAAAGAAACCCTGAGCTGACTATTAGTGTTCGAAATGAAAATAGTGAATTTATGTCGACATGGAATGGAGCCGATTAATATTCTGATGACGAAGTGGATATATAAAGTTTAGTTGATAGTTTTTGTCTTACAGCATTTTTAGTTTAAACCAGAAAGCCTGCTAACAAACAGGCTTTCTGGTTTCTTCCTTTTTATTTTTCTTTTCTTCATCAATAACCGATTGCGGAAACTGACCCATAAAGCAACAACATACATTTTCATTAATCATGGTGCGAGGTCCATGGGGATGGGCAATGTGTTGATACGGGGCATGATGATGCCCATGATCGTGATGATGGTGTCCATGGTCGTGGCTTTCATGAGAATGGCTATGCTCATGATTATGTGAGTGTTTATGACTGTGTGAATGCTGATGAGAGTCAGTCTGATCAGGGTCTTTATTTTCTTCTGGTTGATATTCTGCATGATGATGATGAATATCCACTTCGCCACGGGCCAGTCGCGCTTTAAAATCTTGCATTAGACCGATTGTCGCTTTGGGGCCTTGTAGTATTTCGTTTATTCTCAGTGTGAAGGTATCAATCACATGAGACTGATCACGCAGGTAGTCTGCTTTGATGAGTTCAACTTCCGGGTTTTCTGTGGCCACTTTATCGGTGTAAGCATAAATTCTGTCAATTAATTTGCCGCCAAATAAGAAATAGGGAGCCACAACCACTTTTTTAAAGCCCAGTTTTAATGCCATTTCCAGCCCACGACCAACAGAAGGAAAAGTGACGCCAGAATAAACTGTCTGAGACCAGCCAAAGCCCAGGTTTTCTGTGACAATTCTGGTTAATTTTGCGGCTTCAGCGTTCGCTTCTACTACCGATGTACCACGTCCGACTACGACCAGCATGGTGTCGTATAAATCACCCGTTTCTGGAATTGCATTCAGATTTAGCGCTTCGAGTATTCTTTGTTGAAATGCCTGAATCATTGCGTCATGCAGTCCCAGCTCTGTACCATAGTCAATTTTTAAACCGGGATGTTTATCCTGATAAGTGGTCAGTACTGAGGGAATATCATTTTGCGCATGAGTCGCAGCGAATAACATGCCGGGTACGGCGTAAATATGTTGAACACCTTGCTCTATAAGACGGTCCAGCCCCATGTGAATATTCGGCGCAGAATATTCCAGAAAGCCATACTCAATTTTAAGTCCGGGATAACGTTTACGTAAGCCTGACGCCAGTAACGCAAATTCTTCTTCAGCGATTTTTGCACGACTGCCATGGCCGCATATCATTACGCCTGCATTTTCAGGTAAGTTATTTAGATCTGTCATA
This sequence comes from Kangiellaceae bacterium, assembly GCA_016743995.1. GTDB lineage: Bacteria > Pseudomonadota > Gammaproteobacteria > Enterobacterales > Kangiellaceae > Aliikangiella. Next base: position 30,310 of record JADGFG010000026.1, read on the forward strand.
GTTGCCTCTCTTTACACGCGGGGATTATATCCATATTCGATAGCGACACCTAATCTTTATCGTAAGATCCGAATAATTTGATCATTGTTCAGGATTGTTTTTACATTAAACCATGCTCTGATTATAATTCTGCGTCATTTGATTAGAATCATTCTGTTACGGGCTGACTATAAAACAGCCAGAGGTAAACTTTATGCAATTGAACAAAATTCCAGCAACTGTGGTCACTGGCTTCCTGGGTAGTGGGAAGACGACGTTATTATCCAATATATTAAAAAAAGCAGCCGGTAAAAGAATTGCAGTGATTGTTAACGAGTTTGGTGAGTTGGATATTGATGCCGATTTATTACGAAACTGTCCACTCGATTGTGATGACTCTGCTGAATCTGCCGTTGATTCTGAAAATGGCATTTACGAACTGGCTAATGGCTGTATCTGTTGCACCGTTGAAGAAGAGTTTTTGCCAGTGATGAAACAGCTGGTCGAAAGACGAGACAGTATTGATCATATTTTAATTGAAACCAGTGGGCTGGCACTGCCCAAGCCTCTGGTTCAGGCTTTTAACTGGCCAGAAATTAAACAGCATTGTACCGTCGATTCGGTAATTACCGTTATTGATGGTCCGGCAGTGGCACAAGGGCGATTTGCTCATGATGTTGAACAGGTTCAGAAACAGCGATTAGCCGACGAAGGTCTGGATCACGATCCCAGTCTTCAGGAATTGTTAGATGATCAACTGAGTGCTGCCGATCTGGTGATTGTCAGTAAAAATGATCTACTGGACGCAACGCAGCGTCAACAGGTTGAGTCGGTTATCAGTGCAAAAGTACCAGAAGCCGTTAAAACCACTTATATTGAAAACGGTGAGGTTCAGCTGGATGTGATTATGGGAATTGAGTCGGCAGCAGAGGACAAAATTGAAACTGTGCATACCCATCATGATCACCACCATGATCATGGTAAGCATCATGAACATGCGCATGACCATTTTGACTCTCATGTTATTTCGTTGGGGCAGGTTAATGAAAGCCGCTTGAAAACCATCGTCAGTGATTTGATTAACAGTCACAATATTTTCAGAGTTAAAGGTTTTGTTGCCTTACCTGATAAGCCAATGCGTCAGGTTTTACAAGTGGTTGGAAAGCGTCTGGAAAGTCACTTTGATCGTTTGTGGCAACCAGAAGAAACCAGACAGACGCGTCTGGTTTTTATTGGTAAAGACATCAAAAAAGATTATCTTCTGGATGCACTTCAACAGGCAGAGTCAGAAGCGACAGCCTGATGCATTTATTAGCAGCGCAACCAGGCGGATTTGTCGTTGACGAAGGTATCGTTGATCTTGGGCAAACCCCGGCTGATATTGTTGTTTTGTCCGCTGCGGATAGCTTACTGGCGGCACTGGCAACCAGTGTAGAATCTTTACCCGCCGATTATCCTTCGGTACGTCTGGCCAACTGGATGCAGTTAATCAAACCCGCTGCGTTTGATTTATATCAGGATGCTGTTCTTGATAAAGCTAAGGTAGTGATTGTCAGTTTATTAGGCGGACAAAATTACTGGCAGTATGGTTTTGACCGTTTACAACAATGGCTTTCACAAAGCACTTCAGAAAATCCAAGAAAACTTATTCTGGTGCCAGGGGATGACTCGCCAGACTCAGCTTTGTTTGAAGCCTCAAATGTTAATAAAGAAACCCATGATAGAATCTGGCGCTATTTGCGAGAAGGTGGTGTTGCCAATCAGCAGCAGTTATTTTTTTACATAGCAGAGCAGTTTTTAAATCAACATTATTTATGGCATGAGCCAGAAACTCTGCCACATTGTCTGATTTACATGCCATTAATTGAAGAAAAAGCAGACAAGGGTCGAGAGTTTGTTCGACGCGGTCAGGTCAGTTTTGTTGATTGGCAGAAAAGGTGGCAACGAACGACTAAAAAAGGTGCTGCCGTATGCGCACTGGTCTTCTATAAAAGTCATCTACAAAGTGCTAATACGGCCATGTTTGACGAGCTGATAGCCTGTATTGAAGCGCAGGGATTAAGACCTTTACCCGTTGCTATTTCTTCGTTGAAAGATCCAGAGTCAATGGCGTTGCTCAATGCCTTAATCGAACAAAGTCAGGCAAAACTGATTATTAATACCACAGGCTTTTCAAGTCATCGAGTTTCAGCACCAGAATTATCTTCTCAACCTGTACCGTTTATTTCACCTTTCAGTTTATCTGTGCCGGTATTTCAGCTCATTCTTTCCAGTAGTACGTTAGACGACTGGACAACTTATAGCCAGGGGTTACGCAGCCGAGATATTGCCATGCAAGTCGTATTGCCTGAAATGGACGGACGAATAATTACTCGAGCTATCAGTTTTAAAGCGGAAGCTTATTTTAGTGAGCGCAGTGAAATCTCGATTGTTCGTTATAAACTTCATGAAGAAAGAGCGCAATTTGTGGTTGAGCTGGCATCGGCATTTTGCCGGTTGTCAGAGAAAAGTAACCCGAACAAAAGAGTTGCCCTCATACTGGCCAATTATCCGATTAAAGATGGCAGAATTGGTAACGGTGTGGGGTTGGATACCCCAGCCTCTACAATCGAAATTCTCAAGGCATTAAAGCAAAATCAATATGTTGTTGATAACATCCCTTCAGATGGAACCAGCCTGATTGAATCGCTTCAGAAAATGGTAACAAATAACCCTGAAACCATTCCGCTTTTGCCGTGTATGCAGAGTATTTCTATCAGTGATTATAATCAGTATTTTGCTTTGTTACCGCAAGATAGCCAGAACGAAATATTAAAGCGCTGGGGGCCACCTGAGCAGGACCCCAAAACAAGAAATGGACGAATAATGCTTTCAGGACTACGTCTTGGCGAAGTTTTTGTTGGCATTCAGCCTGCCAGAGGTTTTAATCTGGATCTGGCGGCTAACTATCATGATCCCGATCTTGTACCGCCACATAGTTATCTGGCTTTTTATTTCTGGTTACGACACTGTTATCAAATTGATGCGGTTGTTCATGTTGGAAAACACGGTAGTCTGGAATGGTTACCCGGCAAAGGAACTGCACTTTCAGAAAATTGTTGGCCAGATATTATTCTCGGTCCCACTCCACATTTTTATCCCTTTATTGTGAATGATCCGGGCGAAGGCGCGCAGGCAAAAAGACGAACTCAGGCGGTGATTATTGATCACCTGATGCCACCCATGACACGCGCTGAAGTCTATGGACCACTGGCGGAGCTGGAAAAACTGGTTGATGAATATTACCAGGCTATGGGCATGGATGACAGACGCGCAAGCTGGTTAAAAGGTAAAATACTGGAGCAGGTTAAAATAAGCCATGTTTATGAAGAGTTAGGCCTGAAAAATGAAAATGTCAGTGAACCGAATGAGTCAGAAGTAGAAAACTCAGAAGTCGAAACTTCAAAAGTAGAAAATTCAGAATTAGAAAATTCAGAAGCAAAAAATGAAGTGCTTTTGTCGCAGCTGGATACCTATTTGTGTGATATCAAAGAAGCACAGATTAGAAATGGTCTTCATATTCTTGGATTGCTGCCGGACACCGAAAAGTTAGCAGATACCATTGTTGCGCTATTACGTTTACCCCGTGGAAAAGATGATAATAGTCAGGGCATATTACATAATCTGGTTATCGATTTAAACTTATGTAATCAGTCAGAAACTCATTTTGATCCTTTGACCATCTCGGTTAAAAACTGGGAAGGAACGCAACCAGAATTGTTAGTACTGGTATCTTCTGCATTATGGCGAACCGAAGCAGATACCCGCGAAAGACTGGAATTACTGGCATTAAACCTTGTTGAGCAGATGCTTGATGATTTTACACATCTTTCTCATTACAAAACCAGGATTCCCAGAACTTATAATCAACTCAAGTACGCTCAACAGACTATTCTGGGTGCGTTAAAACTCAGTGCACACCAGGAAATTCAGTCATTAATTAATGGGTTGAATGGCCAGTTTGTTCCACCCGGTCCGAGCGGAGCGCCCACCAGAGGGCGTCTGGATACCTTGCCAACTGGACGTAATTTTTATTCGGTTGATAATCGTTCCATTCCGTCTCAGGCGGCCTGGGCTATAGGGCAAAAATCAGCTCAGGCCTTGATTGAAAGGCACCTGCAGGAGCATGGAGATTATCCGGTGCAGATTGGTCTGTCAGTCTGGGGAACGGCTACCATGCGAACCGGTGGTGATGATATTGCTCAGGCTTTTGCGTTAATGGGCGTAAAACCCATCTGGGCTCCCGGTTCTCAAAGAGTGATCGATTTTGAGATTGTTCCGGCAATGCTGCTGGCTCGTCCTCGAGTGGATGTTACTTTGCGTGTTTCCGGTTTTTTCAGAGATGCCTTTCCCAATGTTATGCAATTATTTGACGCTGCAGTGTTAGCCATTGCCGAACTGGATGAACCGGGAAATAGTAATACTATTCGTCAGAATATTGAAACGCAAATTGAACAATTATGCGTGCAGGGACTTTCCCGTGAGCAGGCGCAGCGTCAGGCCAGCTATCGTGTATTTGGTAGTAAACCTGGTGCCTATGGCGCAGGGTTACAAGGCTTAATCGACGAGCGTTGCTGGGAACATCAGTCGGATCTGGCAGAGGCCTACCTGAACTGGGGGGGCTATGCCTATGGGAGCAAAAAGTTCGATGTCGATGGAGTAGAGGCGAAACAGTCTTTTCAGCATCAATTGAGTCAACTGCAGGTCGTTGTGCAAAATCAGGATAATCGTGAGCACGATATTCTTGATTCCGATGATTATTATCAGTTTCAGGGCGGTATGAGTAATGCGGTTTCGGTTTATGCCGGAGAGTCACCAACGGTTTATCATAATGATTTGTCTAATCCGGCGTCTCCTAAAGTTAGAACGCTTAAAGAAGAATTGAATCGCGTGATTCGCTCAAGGGTACTTAACCCTAAATGGATTAACGCCATGCGCGAACATGGCTACAAAGGTGCGTTTGAAATGGCGGCCAGTGTTGACTATCTTTTTGCCTATGATGCAACCACGAATCTGATTGATAATTATCAATACGAGCAGGTCACTGACCGTTTAATCTTTGATGCGGAAAATCAGGCTTTTTTACAAGAGAATAATCCAAAAGCGTTAGAAGAAATGTCTGAGCGGTTACTGGAAGCCAGCCAGCGTGGTCTCTGGCAGGCACCCACTGACTATATTGATAAAATTCAGGACCTTTTACTTGATATCGACGCCAGAGAAGAAGGCCAGCATTAATCAAAAGTTTAGCAGTGGCATTTTACCAGGTGACTCGACAGCGATTGTTTGCTTAGCGTAAACTAGTCGTGTTAATTATTACTTTCATAAAAGAATGGTTG
>JADGFG010000255.1 GCA_016743995.1 Kangiellaceae bacterium
GATCATGTAGGTCGAATTCCTTATCTGCTTGCCGCCGGGTTTACTGGCCCCATCATTGCCACCGAAGCAACCGTTGCATTATTGCCTCTGGTGATCGAGGATGCGCTCAAGGTGGGCGTGACTCGAAATGCGTCTATCATTAATGCCTGTCTTAAACGTTTAAAAAGCCAGCTTGTTGCCGTTCCTTATAAACGGTGGTATTCGCTAAATTTAAGCAATTCGCATATCCTGCCAAATCAGACTCAATCACTTACCCGGACAAAAATCAGATTTCAGCCTGCAGGCCATATTCTGGGTTCAGCTTATATCGAAATTGATGTCATTCAGGAAAACCTGAAACCTCAGCGAGTTATCTTTTCTGGTGATCTGGGGGCACCCTATGCGCCCTTGCTTCCAACACCAAAACCACCTTATAAAGCCGATATTCTGGTAATTGAAAGTACTTATGGCGATAAAATTCATGAAGCCAGAAAACACCGTTCAGCTCGCTTAAAAAAGGTTCTTAAAAAATCCATTGCCGATAATGGCGTGGTAATCATTCCTGCATTTAGTGTTGGCCGTACTCAGGAGTTGCTTTATGAGTTGGAGCATATTATTCGACAGGTCGATTCGAGCGAAAAACTGGCCAGTATTGAAGTGATTGTTGATTCCCCCATGGCTGCCAGCTTTACCGATTATTACCGTGATTTTAAGAAGCTCTGGGACGCTGAAGCACGTAGTCGAGTGAAGTCGGGTCGTCATCCTCTCAGTTTCGATGAACTTTATACGGTGGATACTCACGAAGAGCACCTGGAAACGATCGATTATCTGGCGAAAAGGAAAAAGCCCGCCATTATTATCGCTGCCAGTGGTATGTGTAGCGGTGGTCGGGTCGTTAATTACCTGAAGCGATTTTTGCCTGAAAAGACAGCAGATGTTATTTTTGTTGGTTATCAGGCTGCAGGAACGCCTGGCAGAGATATTCAGAAATATGCACAGAAGTCTGTGCATCAATGTAAAAATCACGGCAAGCAAGCGCCTGGTTACGTTATACTGGATGGAGAAAAAATTGACATTATGGCTGGAGTTCATACGTTATCGGGTTATTCAGCGCATGCCGATCAGACTGATCTGGTTAATTTCATCAAACGAATGCCGTTTAAACCCAGAGAAGTGATTGTTGTTCATGGAGATGATAAAGCGAAGCAGGCGCTGGTTGCGTGTTTAAAACCTTTTGTAGAGCTGGTCAGAGTTGGACAGGATGAACAGTAATAATACCTGTTTTCAAATTAGAGATTATCAATTTCAGCTATCGGGCCTGAACAGGCAAAAGCGCTGATGCTGGTTAAAATAGAAGTGGGCGTACTGGTTTATGGCTGATATATTGGTTCACGACTCTGCTTTACTTAAGAATATCAGACCATTATCTGATAAAATTGTGATTACTATTTGAAAGCAAGTACGATTAAAAACAAAGATAACCAGGAATATCAAGTTGTGAAAAACAGAATAAAAAAAGCCGTCATTCCTGTCGCTGGTCTGGGTACCCGAATGTTACCTGCCACCAAAGCGATACCCAAAGAAATGCTTCCCATTGTTGATAAACCGCTTATTCAGTACATTGTGAATGAATGTGTTGCTGCGGGAATTAAAGAAATTGTGCTGGTGACCCATTCTTCTAAAAATGCCATCGAAAATCATTTTGATAAATCGTTTGAGCTGGAAACCACACTCGAGAACCGTGTTAAAAGACAGTTGTTGGAAGAAATTCAGGCAATTTGTCCAAAAGATGTCACCATCATGCATGTTCGTCAGGGAGAAGCAAAAGGCCTGGGGCATGCGGTATCTATAGCCCGGCCGATAGTAGGAAACAACCCATTTGTTGTAGTTTTGCCCGATGTCTTAATTGATGATGCGAGTAGTGATTTACATCATGAGAACCTGGCTGCCATGATAAAGCAGTTTGAATCGACTAATGCCAGTCAGATTATGGTTGAGCCAGTTCCTGCAAAGGTGGTGTCGAGTTACGGGATTGCTGACTGTGGTGGTGTTGCGTTAAAACCAGGCGAATCAGCAAAGATGACTCAGGTGGTTGAAAAACCAGAGGTAGAAGATGCGCCTTCTAATCTGGCAGTTGTGGGTCGTTATGTACTTTCGGCAAACATCTGGGCGTTGTTGGAAAAAACCGCACCGGGTGCTGGCGATGAAATTCAGCTGACTGATGCTATTGCCGCCTTAATGGCTGAAGAAAGTGTCGAAGCGTTTCATATGACCGGTAAATCCCATGACTGCGGTTCAAAAATCGGCTATATGAAAGCTTTTGTGGAATATGGTGTAAGACATGAAACACGAGGCAAAGCATTTCAGTCATTTTTGAAAGAGGTCGTAGAGAAGGGATAAATCAATGAAAGTGACAGTGTTTGGTGTGGGTTATGTCGGACTGGTACAGGGCGCGGTGCTGGCATCCGTTGGTCATGATGTTGTCTGCGTGGATGTTGATGAAGCCAAAATTAAAGGGCTTTGTCAGGGAGTGGTGCCACTTTATGAGCCTGGACTTAAATCGCTGGTTGCTGATAATTATGCTGCAGCACGATTAAAATTTACCACCGATACCAGACTGGCGGTTAATCATGGAGAAATCCAGTTTATAGCCGTGGGAACACCGCCGGATGAAGATGGTTCGGCTGATTTAAAATATGTTCTGAAAGTTGCAGAAACAATTGCTGATCAGATGCAGTTGACTAAAATTATTGTTAATAAATCGACAGTGCCTGTGGGGACTGCAGATAATGTCAGTCAGGTGATTGCTGATCGACTTGCTGAGCGTCAATCAACCCTGGGTTTTTCAGTTATTTCAAATCCTGAATTTTTAAAAGAAGGTTCTGCGGTTAATGATTGCCTGAGACCTGAGCGAATCATTATCGGTTCAACCAGTAAAAATGCTGAAGAAAAACTCAGAGAGTTGTACGCACCTTTTAATCGGAACCATGACAAGGTGATTGTTATGGACCCTCGTTCGGCAGAGTTAACCAAATATGCTGCAAACTGTATGTTGGCGACTAAAATTTCTTTTATGAATGAAATGGCAAACCTGGCTGAAAAGCTCGGTGCCGATATTGAGTCGGTGCGTCATGGTATTGGTTCTGACTCTCGAATTGGCTATCAGTTTATCTATTCTGGTTGTGGTTACGGTGGTTCCTGCTTCCCAAAAGATATTAAAGCGCTGACCATAACGGCACAACAGGCAGGTTATCAACCCCGTTTGTTAGAGGCCGTTGAAGCGGTGAATAATGGTCAGAAAAATAAACTGCTTGAATATCTGCAACACTATTATTCTACTAAATCACCTGCGGAAGGATTATCAGGTAAAACATTTGCGTTGTGGGGGCTTAGTTTTAAGCCGAACACTAATGATATGCGAGAAGCACCGGCACGTGTTCTGATGGAAGCTTTATGGGATGAAGGGGCTTGTGTCCAGGCTTATGATCCTGAAGCGATGGAAGAAGCGCAAAGACTGTATGGTCAACGTGATGAATTGGTGCTAACCGGTACCAAAGAAGCGGCATTAAAAGGTGCTGATGCTTTAATTATCTGTACCGAATGGAGTCAGTTCAGAGCACCTGATTTTGATTTTATGCGAGATAACCTGAACGATAAATTGATTATTGATGGTCGTAACCTGTTTGATCCCGAGCTGATTAAAAACAAAGGATTGCATTATTATGGCGTGGGTCGAGGGAAGTCGGTTACTCGGTTGTTTGAAAAACAGTTATTTGAGAATCAGTTATTAGAAAATAAACAACACATAGATAAAACGAGGGATCCAGTTTGAAAATACTGGTGACAGGTTCGGCAGGGTTTATTGGTTTTCATGTCGCCTACTGTTTGCTGGAAAGAGGGGATATTGTTGTTGGAGTAGATAATCTGAATGATTATTATGATCCTGAATTAAAGAAAGATCGTCTGGCTATTCTGGCAGAGCAGAAAAACTTTTCATTTATCAAACTGGACATTTCAAATCAGGTTGAAATGGAAGCGGTATTCAATCAGCATCATTTCGATGCCGTAGTGCATCTGGCGGCTCAGGCAGGCGTGCGTTATTCGATTGAAAATCCGCAGGTTTATGTGCAAAGTAATATTGTTGGCTTTCTTAATGTTCTGGAGGGTGTCAGACAACAAAATATCAATCACCTGGTTTATGCGTCATCCAGCTCAGTTTATGGCGCTAATACGTGTCAGCCATTTTCCGAACATCATAATGTTGATCATCCTGTTTCTTTGTATGCTGCCAGTAAAAAGTCTAATGAGTTAATGGCCCATAGTTATAGTCATCTGTATGGCTTAAAAACAACAGGGTTAAGGTTTTTTACGGTTTATGGTCCCTGGGGACGACCGGATATGTCTCCTTTTCTGTTTGCTCGCGGTATTCTGAATGAAGAGTCGATTAAGCTGTTTAATGAAGGAGATATGAGCAGGGACTTTACCTATATTGATGATATCGTTGAGGGCGTGGTTCAGGTAATGGATAGTCCTGCACAGTCAGATAAAAAATGGGATAGTGAGGCGCCTGATTCGGCGAGTAGTTATGCGCCTTATCGTATTTATAATATTGGTAATAGTCAGCCGGTAAAATTGATGGATTTTGTGCGGGCGATTGAGAAATCTGCGGGGAAAAAGGCGAAAATTAATCTGATGCCAATGCAGCCTGGAGATGTGCAGTCGACTTATGCGGATGTGTCTGAGTTGCAGTCGGCGGTTGGATTTAAGCCGGGGACTTTGTTGCAGGATGGGGTTGATGTTTTTGTTGAGTGGTATCGAGGCTATTATTCTGGGGTGTAGTGGGGAACTGGGGATTCTGGTTTAGTGGAATGTCTTTTTTTAAAAGCGTTTCGCATAGCTGCGCTTTTATACGACTGACTTTTGGCTGGCGGCCCAGAAGTCAGCAAAAGTCCGCTGGCGTTACAGTGGGTAGCGCGAGTAGGTTTTGCTAGAGAGGGAGGTCGGTCTTTTGCGCCTGCGGGAGTTTTGACGTTTGGCTTTTTTAAAAGCATTTCGCATAGCTGCGCTTTTATGCGACTGACTTTTGGCTGGCGGCCCAAAAGTAAGCAAAAGTCCGCTGACGTTACACTGGGTAACGCGAGTGAGGTCTGTTTGTAATGAAAGGTTGGTCATTTGCGCCTGCGGGAGTTTTGACGTTTGGCTTTTTTAAAAGCATTTCGCATAGCTGCGCTTTTATGCGACTGACTTTTGGCTGGCGGCCCAAAAGTAAG
>JADGFG010000256.1 GCA_016743995.1 Kangiellaceae bacterium
ATTAATTCCGGTTAAAATTGACGCTTTGAATTGAGTCGCTCTAAGTTTCGCACCGGTTAATAAACTATTGGCTAGATTAGCACCATTAAAGATAGTCTTTTCAAGATTGGCACCTCTTAAATCACATCGCTTAAGACTTGCATTGGTCAGATTTTTTCCCGCGAGATTTTGCATCCGAAGGTCACAGAGATCAAGCGTAATGCCAATCAGATTAAAGCTCTGCAAATCCAGATGCGTTAAATCAGAGTTAGTAATTGATGTATTATTAATATGAGCCGTTAAAAAATTAACCTCTTCAAAATTACACTTTCTAAACTCCGCATGCGTCAGGTTACTGGCAATCAGTTTAGCGTTGGAAAAGTTACATAAATGAAAACTTGAATGTTGTAAATTAGCAGAAATAAAATTTGATGATTGAAAAGAACAATTTTCAAATCGACATCCTGTAATTTTGACATTAGAGAAATCAAGGCCTGAAAAATCAAGATCTTTAAACTCCAATCTTTCGATTGCCAGGCTTTCTTCACTCTGTGAATCCCTCCACTGCTGCCAGTTATCGGGGCCGATTATAAGTTCAGATTCAGACAGAGATTGAGTCGCCATTATTTTTACCATATAACCATTAACAAGAAATTGTAAATCAAAGAATAATAAAAGCTTATTTTTAATTCTAAACAATTATTAAAAACCAAAATAAGTGAGCACAGCATATTGCTAGCTTATTCTAAATAAACCCAAAAGTTCTAGAAATACAAATCGATAATCCCATACATATCAATAAGTAACAAGTATTATAATTCGTTAGATAATTCAGGTAATCAACTAAAGAAAATATTACATAAAATTTCATTCTTCACTGCCAGACTAATATTATATAAAATATATTAGCTTCCGGCTGAATTCCATTTAATTTATTGAAATATTATCTCCCTTAATGAACTTATCTGATCTCGATATTCCGCCGCTTTTTCGAACTCCAGATTTTTTGCTGCTTCATGCATCAGGTTTTCCAGTTCATTTATCTTTTTACCTGCTTCCTTAGCAGACACTACGTGATAAGCAGCTGCCTGTTCAGCAACAGCCTTTTTACGAAAGCGCTTTTTATCTTCTCCCGTTGCTTTACGTTGCATAATATCCGTTATTTCCTTAGTCACACCCACAGGTACAATGCCATGTTTAAGATTATGCATGTGTTGTATGTCTCGTCTACGGTTATTTTCATCGATTGCTCTTTTCATTGAACCAGTCATTTTATCAGCATATAAAATAGCTCTCCCTTTCAAGTTTCTTGCGGCTCGACCAATAGTTTGAATAAGAGAACGTTCTGAACGTAAAAATCCTTCTTTATCAGCATCCAGAATAGCAACCAGTGAAACCTCCGGCATATCCAGCCCTTCACGTAATAAATTAATACCGACCAGAACATCAAAAACTCCTTTTCTTAAATCCTGAATAATTTCCATTCGCTCCATGGTGTCGATATCTGAATGTAAATACCTGACCCTGGCATCATGCTCAGAAAAATACTCAGTCAAATCTTCAGCCATTCTTTTTGTCAATGTTGTCACTAATACACGCTCACCAATATCAGCTCTTAATTTGATTTCTGATAACAAATCATCAACCTGTGTTGTTACGGGTCTCACTTCAATTACTGGATCGAGCAATCCCGTTGGCCGCACGACCTGCTCCACAATTTCCCCCGAATGCTCTTTTTCATAATCAGCAGGTGTTGCTGATACAAAAATTGTCTGTGGCGCCAGAGATTCAAACTCTTCAAACTTTAATGGTCTGTTATCAAGCGCTGAGGGTAACCTGAACCCATACTCAACCAGCGTACTTTTTCGAGAGCGATCTCCTTTATACATCGCACCAATTTGTGAAACCATCACATGAGATTCATCCATCACCAGTAGTGCATTTTTGGGCAAATAATCTAACAAGGTAGGTGGATGTTCACCCGCTTTTCGTCCCGACAGAAAACGAGAATAATTCTCAATACCGGAACAATAACCAAGCTCTTGCATCATTTCTACATCAAATTTGATTCTTTGCTCAAGCCTTTGGTATTCAACAAGTTTATTTGATTCTTTAAGTTGAGCTAATCGGTCTTTAAGTTCAACTTTAATAGAATCAACAGCATCTAAAACAGTCTGCCTGGCCGTAACATAGTGGCTTTTGGGGAAAATAGTAATATGCGAAAGCTTCTTAATCACCTCTCCTGTCAGTGGATCAAAACGCGATAAACTATCAACTTCGGCATCAAAAAGTTCAATTCGTATGGCAAATCGCTCTGACTCAGCAGGAAAAATATCAATAACGTCTCCTCTTACCCGGTAAGTTGCACGTTGTAAATCCATGTCATTCCGCGTGAACTGCAATTCTGCCAATTTAGTGAGTATCTTTCTCTGATCAATTTCATCGCCAGGTTTTAGTTGCATGACCATACTGTGAAACTGCTTAGGATCACCCAATCCGTATATTGCGGAAACAGAGGCAACAATAATACAATCAGATCGTTCTAGTAAGGCTCTTGTGGCTGACAAACGCATTTGTTCAATATGATCGTTAATGGATGCATCTTTTTCAATGAAAGTATCGCTACTGGGAACATAAGCTTCAGGCTGATAATAATCATAATAAGATACAAAATACTCAACGGCATTATTTGGGAAAAATTCTTTCATTTCACCATACAATTGAGCCGCCAGTGTTTTATTAGGAGCCAGCACAATTGTCGGTCTACCCGTCTGTTGTATTACATTGGCAATGGTAAAAGTTTTACCAGAGCCTGTTACCCCAAGCAACGTTTGATGACTTAAACCATCATCTAACCCCTCTATCAACTGCTTTATTGCTTCAGGCTGGTCCCCTGCCGGTTTAAATGGAGACTGCAACGCAAACGAGTTAGCCATAGTTATCCTGAATTTGAAATGTACTCGGTTAATCTAATCTTAGGAATGTGTTAGCTCAGTTATAGGTTAGCCATATTACAGATAATCTATAACAACATGCTTTTTCACAACAAGGGAGGTTAAACATAATGAAATCTCAATATAATATAACATTAATGCGCTTTTCATCCTACCACCGATAAGTGTTACTAGTGCTATCGCTGACTACTATGTAGTCTACTGTAAATATTTTATACTCAACCGGCTGATTTTTAAGCTATTTCACAAAAATATTAAAAATAATTCATTATTTTCAATATTCTCTGTTGACCCCTGGTAAATTCTTCATTATTATTGCGCTCGCTCTCAAGGAGAGACACTTTTCCCCCTTAGCTCAGTTGGTTAGAGCGACGGACTGTTAATCCGCAGGTCCCCCGTTCGAGTCGGGGAGGGGGAGCCAGATAAACCTGCCAGTCAGGTGATTGAAAAAAGCCTCCATTTTGGAGGTTTTTTTTGCCTGTTTTTTATTAGCGGTTAGTCTTTCAAGACGATTAAAACTCTTTTCAAGCTCACAATAAAAAAGCCGTCAATTTAAAAACTGACAGCTTAACTTTACTGATTATCTTCCAGGTAACTCAAAACCAGAATCAAACTCAAGTCTGGATATCTGTCTTTTAAATTAGAAATGATAAGTCACATGAACGCCTACGCTATCGGCTCTGACTATATCATCACAGCCGGCAGTACAACTTCCACCACTTGTTACATGACCAGTAGAATAAAAATTGGTTGTTATACTATCTAAATCATAAGATATATTAGTGTATCTGACGCCAACAGAAGTGTTTTTTGTCACAAGGTAATCATATTGAATAATATAACCAACAGCATCATCAAAAATATAATCTGTATTTTCATTAAAAGCTGAGGTTTGTTCAACAGCTGGTGCTTTTCGGTTAACCACATATTTAGGGTTTAAATGAACAGCAGCGCCAACACCTACCCTATGACGACCAATATTGTAAAAGGGCACTACATCAACTGTCTGACGACTAACTTTATGCCTGACCTCGCTACCGTCAACATCTGAGACAACACCATTTCCCTCTTCAAATTGATAGCCATAGGCAATGGATAACATTAATTTATCAAATAGTGGAATTTCTACGCCCATGGACAACTTAAACATCCCGCCAAACTTAATTTTATCTACTAAAGCTTTATTACCGGGACTTTCTTCATTAATTCCTTCCCAAGGCTGTCCTTGAATATACCAGTCATGATCCAAGACATAATATTGTCCATCCTGTCTATTATAAATGGGCAAATTTTTTGTACCATCTCCTCCTCCCTGAAAAGCTACTTCCATAAATGTTCTAAATTCCTGCTTGAACTCAATTGCACTGGCTGACCGCTTGGAATCCGCCAACACACCGGAAGTTGTCAATAATAGACATATAATAGAAATCAGTTTAATTTTCACACTTATCCTTTTGCTTTTGCTACGTTATTTACTCTATTCTATGACCAAATCCTTTATTTGTCATATTTTTTATTGATCGACATCGCCAGATTGTTAATTAAAGACACAAATCAGGATAAAATAAGTCAATATCTAAAAATAGCTAATAAACTCAAAAAATCCAGCTTTGGCACTATGAACTCTGAATCAATGAGAATAATTCGTATTATTAAACCGTTTTACTTTGTACTGGCTGTCAGCCTGTTTTGTCTATGCGTACAGTTTCTGGCTCCAGAATCAATCAACTTGCTCAGATATCAGCTTAATAATGTATCAGGGGGAGAATATTGGCGAATTGTTACGGCTAACTTTTGTCATAGCAACTGGAATCACCTGGTTTTAAATCTAACGGGATTAATTCTGATTGATTATCTGTTCCAGCCCTTTATATCTCAAATTCAACGAATTGCTCTTTTTTCATTTTGTGTTGTTACTAATGTCATATTGCTACACAATTTTATAGAACTTAGCTGGTATGTTGGGTTATCTGGTGCTTTGCATGGTTACCTTACAGGTGCAGCTCTACTCAGTTATTCGCAATCAAGAAAACTGGCTATATCAATTATTGTCGTTGTT
This sequence comes from Kangiellaceae bacterium, assembly GCA_016743995.1. Taxonomy (GTDB): domain Bacteria; phylum Pseudomonadota; class Gammaproteobacteria; order Enterobacterales; family Kangiellaceae; genus Aliikangiella. The sequence goes on from JADGFG010000256.1 coordinate 4,993, forward strand.
GGAATCAAGCTAACACTGGAAATGAACTGGGAGGTAAACACATCTACATCAAAACTGATTGAAGCTAATGTTGTTGAAGAAGCACATTTATCTGGCGCCATATCCGCAGTAATCTATTATTTTATTTTAAAAATTATTCAGTATTTATTGAACTACTATAGAA
>JADGFG010000027.1 GCA_016743995.1 Kangiellaceae bacterium
CCGGTAAAGGTCCTGACATGGTATATATAGCCAGGCTCGGCATAAAAAATCGAGTTGGAAAATAGACCTACAGCACTTAATAACAACAGAATACCTATGATAAATTTAATTATGAGGCTTTTGCCAGCTTTGATATTGGTGGATATTTCAGACATATTGACTTCCTGATTGTTGTTCTTAGTGAATTGTATTAAATAACAGTAGCTAATTAACGCCAGTAATCGAATAATATAGCAGGCTTACTGAATTCAGGCGTAATTGTACTTCATTTAGATGTCATTGCGTTTAAACGAGATACGATTAGATTTATTCCAGAGTTTGTTCCGGTACCGTGGAAAATTAACCTGGAGTCGTTAACTCTGTATTATAAATACAACAAAACTTAAAAATTAAAAAAATGTTTAAAGATACAACAACAATTAATCGTTTTAAAGTTAATGAGAAGCAATCTTGTTTAGAGCGGGATTTGATAGCGATAGAAGAACCGATGCTGATCAACATTATGCACCGAGAAGTTAATCATGCGTTCACATTAACGATGCGTACACCTGGACAGGATGAGGCGCTGATTTTTGGGTTGCTTTATTCTGAAGGGGTCATATTTAATAAGGATGATGTTATCAATGTAGAAGGAATAACACATAAGCAACAAATGACCCGCTCAAATCATGGCCCTGATAATCAGTGGGAGGTGAGACTGGTTGATAGCCTGAATTTAAATTTTTCTCAATTTAACCGTGGCATAACCAGCTACTCAGGTTGTGGTCTGTGTGGTAAAACGAGTTTACAAGCGTTAGAATTGAAACGCTCCAGAACGTTAAAGAGCATTAATTCGAGACTGGATGTTTCACTAATCAGGCAATTAAAATCGCTTTTGGCCAGACAACCTTTATTCTCTCAAACGGGTGGGGTACATGCCGCCGGACTGATTTATGAAACTGAGGGAATGCTGGAGTTGGAGCAGTCACCATTTTTTGAGGATGTTGGCAGGCATAATGCGTTAGATAAATTAATTGGCCATGAATTGCTGACCAATGATTTACAGCAGGCCGGAATCCTGGTTTTATCTGGACGAATTGGTTTTGAACTGGTTCAAAAAGCAATAATGGCGGGGTATTCGTTAATTGTGGCTCTCGGAGCTCCCAGCCAACTGGCTATTCAGGCAGCTAGTCAATTTGGTGTTGGGCTGATTGGTTTTGCTAAAGATCACTGTTTTAATCTTTATACGGCGGATCAGGATTTTTTAAAATAAGGAGTTATCTGCTTTATATTGAGTTTGGGTATAGATATTGTAAATACGAATTAAGTCAGTCATTAATGTTTTGTTTATCACGGGACTAAAGGCATGTCAGAAAATCTATCGAAATTATCTGGGCGCAAAGGGCTTGAGGATAATTTGTTTGAAAATATTGTCAAAACAAAAGGAAAGCCGCTCAACCTGAAGCAATTGGCTATAGATTCCAAAACGGGAGTCGCAAATGTTTATGGGGCTTCGACCGCTTATGATTTCATTCAGGGCGACAATGCGGGTAAGAGAGCCTATCTTTGTAATGGTTCTTCCTGTTTGTGTGCTGGTACCCAGCCTGTCGTTAAGAAAGCGTTATTAGACTATTTTGATGAAACTGATATTGGTCATGTTTCCTGTTTGGGCCGTTGTCATGAAAATGCTTCATTCCAGTTAGATGGCGTCAATTATTCTGGACAAGACACAGAATTGCTGGAGCAAATAACGCAGCCGGTTAATTTGAACGCCGATGAACCTCAATCACAGGAAAACTATTCAGTTCATTGTTACCTTGCAAAGCCCATTCTTACTGAGTCTATTGACAGTGTTTCTGATTATTATCAGCTGTTTTCCGATATTCAATCCAGAGAACTGATGACAGATACGCTTCAAAAGATTATTCAATCAGGTTTGAGAGGTCGTGGAGGCGCAGGGTTTCCGACAGGCATCAAGTGGCAATCATGTGCCAGAGAAATTTCTGATGAAAAATATATTGTTTGTAATGCTGACGAAGGTGACCCTGGCGCATTTAGTGACCGTTATTTATTAGAGCAGCGGCCGCATGCGGTTTTATTTGGTATGTTGATTGCTGGTTATCTGGTTGGTGCGCAATGGGGTGTTTTGTATATTCGTGATGAATATCCGGAGTCAGTTGAAACAATTCAGCAAGCGATTAAGGAATTTGAATCCCTCAATCTACTTGAAAGCGGAGATTTTAACTTTCAGTTTAAAATTGTGCGTGGTGCCGGAGCTTATATTTGCGGAGAAGAGACGGCTCTGTTGCGTTCGATTGAAGGACAGCGACCTATGGTTTCGGTCCGTCCTCCTTTTCCAACGGTTAAAGGATTATTTAACAAGCCAACAGTTCTTAATAATGTTGAAACCTTTGCTGCAGTGCATTGGATTCTCGAAAACTCTCCAGCTTCTTTTGCAAAGTTAGGTAATGGTCGTTCTACTGGATCAAAATTGCTTTCGCTTGATGGTTGTTTTAAACAACCTGGAATTGTTGAAGTTTCCATGGGGGATAGTTTGCAAGGGGTTGTCGAAAAGGCTGGTGGTTTTGTCAGGCCAGTTAAAGCGCTTCATATTGGTGGTCCGCTTGGTGGTATTGTCCCGATGGAGAAGGTCTCAGAGTTAACAATTGATTTTGAGTCATTTAGTGAGCAGGGATTTTTGTTGGGACATGCAAGCATTATTGGTATTCCAGAGAGCCAGAGCATGGTTGAATATATTCATCATCTGTTCGAATTTACTTCAGTAGAATCCTGTGGCAAATGTTTTCCATGCCGTCTTGGGGCTATACGTGGCAAAGAAATGTTTGCTGATGCACTGATGGGAAAATACAAGCTAGATAAAGTGTTGCTTGATGATTTACTGGAAACAATGGAAAAAGGATCATTATGTGCTTTGGGTGGTGGTGTTCCTCTGCCCATAAAAAATGTATTAACTTACTTTTTTGAAGAAGTGAAAGATATTTTTATCACAAAATCTTAAGCTGATATTCAGGCAGACGGATAACAATAATTTTACTGTTAATCTGAGTAAAGAGCTGGAGTCAATCGTCATGACTATGAAAAATGATTTAACAAAGAATGCTTTTATCAACGGACAAGCTTATCCTGTTACGGAAGGTGACTCGATATTAAATTTTGTCAGGCAACATAATTTTGAAATTCCAACATTGTGTGATGACTCAAGGTTGGAATCTTATGGTGCCTGTAGGGTTTGTTCGGTTGAGGTGAGTCTTAAAGCTGATGGTCCACAAAAGATGATGGCTTCCTGTCATACACCAGTTTCAGAAGGAATGCACATTAATACTCAGTCTAAAGCGGTGCAAAAATTACGCAAAAATATTGTTGAACTGGTTCTTACCGATCATCCATTAGATTGCTTAACTTGCGAGTCGAATACTAACTGCGAATTACAGGATGTCGCGGCAGAGGTAGGTATTCGTGATGTGCGATATAAAAACTCGGCCAATCATCAGCATTATGAAAAAGATCAGTCGCACCCCTATATGCGTAGTGATCTTTCTAAATGTATTAATTGTTATCGTTGTGTCAGGGCTTGTGATGAAATTCAGGGGGAAATGGTTTTAGGCGTTCTGGGGCGTGGCTTTGATAGTAAAATTATTAAAGATGATGATAAGTTTTTCAATGATTCTATTTGTGTATCTTGTGGTGCCTGTGCGCAAACTTGTCCCACTGCGGCAATGAGTGATGTTTTTCAAAGCAAGTCAGCCCAGGCTGAGAAAAAAGTACGGACAATCTGTTCTTATTGTGGTGTTGGTTGCAATCTGGAGATTGCAGTAAGAGGTGACAAAATATTGTCAATCCAGGCGCCTGAAAATGCAGAAGTTAATCGGGGGCATACTTGTGTAAAAGGACGTTATGCATGGCGTTTTTATAATCATCCAGATAGATTGTCTGCGCCATTGGTCAGGAAAAATAATGAGCTTGTGGAGGTTTCCTGGGAAGAAGCTTATGAATTTATCAAAGATAAATTAACAAGGATAAAAGAAAGCTCTGGAGCCAATGCGATTGCAGGAATATCTTCTTCTCGTTGTACCAATGAAGAAAATTATTTAATGCAGAAATTTATGCGAGCGGTAATAGGTACCAATAATATTGATTGTTGCGCACGAGTTTGTCACTCTCCAACAGCTTACGGAATGCAGCAGTCGTTTGGTACAGGCGCCGCTACCAATTCGATTAAAGACCTGGCTAAAACGGAATTTATTCTTGTCATTGGTGCTAATCCAACTTCTGCGCATCCGGTAACTGGTGCAAAAATAAAGCAGAAACTGATGAAGGGAACCCCGGCGATAGTGATTGATCCGGTGAAAACTGAAATAGCGAAATATGCGACTTATCATTTGCAGTTAAGGCCAGGAACGAATGTCGCAATATTGAATATGATGAGTTACTTTATTATTGAAGCCGGTCTGGAAGACTTGTGTTTTATTGATGAACGTTGCGAAGACTGGCAAGTATTTAAAGAGAGTATAACTCATTTGAATATGGACGAGCTGGCTGAAATAACAGGAGTTGATAAAAATCTGGTCAGACAGGCTTCCCTTGCTTTTGCACAAGCGCCAGCCGCAATGAGTTTTCATGGGTTAGGCGTTACCGAGCATTCTCAGGGTAGCCGAACGGTGATGGGCATTGCAAATTTGTCAATGATGACGGGAAATATTGGTCGTGAAGGTGTTGGTGTTAATCCCCTGCGCGGACAAAATAATGTTCAGGGCGCTGCGGATATGGGGTGTCAACCCCATCAGGGAGCAGGTTATCTGACGGTCGACTCTTTGGAAAACAATGAGAAATATAGGTCGCATTACGGTGTTGAGATTCCAATGGACGCAGGACTTAAAATTCCCGAGATGTTTGATGCAGCGATTAATTCTCAATTAAAAGCGCTCTGGATAATGGGAGAAGATGTCGCGCAGACCGATCCCAATCAGAATCACGTATTGGCAGCACTCAATAATCTGGAGCTTCTGGTGGTTCAGGAAATTTTTATGTCAGAGACTGCAAAGTTAGCAGATGTCGTACTGCCTGGTGCATCATTTTTAGAGAAGTCTGGTACATTTACTAATGGTGAAAGGAGAGTACAAGCTGTCAATGCAGCCGTTTCTCCTTTAGCGGGTTGTAAGACAGATACACAAATAATGGCAGATGTGATCAACCTGTTAGGCGGAAGTCAGCCGAGTGTGAAGCCTGCTGATTTGTTACAGGAAATCTCACAGATTGTCCCATTTTTTGAAGGTATAAAGTGGAATGAATTAGGAGACAATGGGAAGCAATGGCCTGTATTGGCTGATGGTATCAGTACTGAAATATTACACCTTTCTGAATTCAAACGGGGAAAAGGAAAGTTCCACTATTTTAAATGGCAAGAGTCTAGTGAGTTAGTTGAGCATGCTAGTGAGTTTCCATTTATTTTAACAACCAGTCGAATTCTGGAGCATTATAATTCTGCGACTATGACGCGTCGCACTGGAAATAAGGTTATTGTTGATAAAGATATCTTGTTAATTAATCCTGAAGATGCAAAGTTAAAACAAATTAAAAATGATCATAAAGTAAAGCTATTCAGTCAGCGTGGTGAAATTGAAATGACTGCTGAATTGAGTGAAAAGGTTAAACCAGGAGTTCTGTTTACTACTTTTCATTTTCCTGAATTAATGGTTAACCGATTAACCGGGGATGTTTGTGACAGTGAAACACTTTGTCCCGAATATAAAGTGGTTGCTGTTGATGTGGCGCCGGTATAATTGCGATGTATCTTATTGGACTCTGGTTTATTAACATGAATTTTAAGGAAATTTATAATGGTTAAATTTTTCATTGGATTTGTCGTTCTGTTTTCACCTTTTGTCTGGTCAGATAATGAGAAATCACAAATTATTGAAGTAATGAAAAAGCAGGAAGCCGCCTGGAATTCAGGTAACTTGCAGGCGTATATGCAAGGCTATTGGAAGTCTGATGAACTATTATTTGTCGGCAGCAGTGGACTGAAAAAAGGCTGGCAGGTAACACTTGATAATTATATTAAACAATATCCTGATAAAAAAGCAATGGGGCTTTTAGAGTTTACGATTATTAAAGTTGAGGTTAATAATAATACTGCTTTTGTTCTTGGAAAGTGGGAGCTTGAAAGGGTCGATGATAATTTGAGCGGGTATTATACTTTATTCTGGCGAAAAATTAATGGTAACTGGCGAATTATTATCGACCATTCTAGCTGATTATCGCACCAACTAATTGAGAGTGTTTATGAAGAGTTTTTCAACTATTCTTAATAATATTGATTATGGTCCTTTGTTTTATCTTATTGGCACCTGGCAAGGTGGAGAGGGAGTTGATATTGCGCCGGAGGAAGAAGGTGAAGAAAAAAATCAATATTATGAAACATTAAAATTTGAGCCTGTCAGAGCTGTGACTAATGCAGAGGAGCAAGCATTGGTTGCGTTGAATTATCGCCAGGCGATAATACGAAAGCGTGATGGAAAACTTATTCATCATGAATCAGGATATTATTCATGGCAAGCCAGTGAGCAATTACTCATCAAGTCATTTAGTATTCCTCGTGGCGTTTCTGTTGTAGCTGGTGGAAGTTATTCCAATGATAGCAATGGGGCAGAGGGTGATGCTCATGCTCATGCAATTGAGGTTGAAGCTTTAGCTGATAGTAAGGACTGGAGCATTGTTCAGTCTCCTTTTATGCAAAAAAAAGCGAAAACTTTATCTTACAAAATGAGACTTAAGGTTTCAGAAGATAAGCTTGAATATGCTCAAACAATGATTGTTGATATTTTTGGCAGGCGTTTTGAGCATACCGATGAGAACAAGCTTGTTCGCTCCAACTAACTTCGCTTTGAGTTAAGGCTGTGTGAGAACTGATTATGGGTAAGGTTAATTGCTTTTCAATGCCAGTGCTTTTGTTTTCAATGTTGTTAATGTTGTCTGCCTGTTCTTCTGTTGCAAAAGACAGATTAAAACCTTTTACCAGTGATGGTTGTTCATCTTTTCCTGACGGTACTTTCAGACAAAATGAGTTATGGCTTTCATGTTGTGTAGAACATGATAAAGCTTATTGGCTTGGCGGTAATTATCAACAACGAAAAGAGGCTGATATCGCGTTAAAGGTCTGTGTTGAGCGGGTGGGGGAAAAGGCTATTGCAAAACTGATGATGGCTGGTGTTCGCGTTGGTGGTTCACCATATTGGCCTACGAGCTACCGTTGGGGCTATGGCTGGGACTATTTCAGAGGATATGATGAGCCTACGGAAAAAGAGTTGAAATTAGCTCAGAAAATGCTGCTGGCGTATGATAAAAACAAATTAAATGCCCGAACTCAATCAGGCACTACACAATCAGGAACTACGCAATCAGGAACTACGCAATCAGGAACTACGCAATCAGGAACTACGCAATCAGGAACTACGCAATCAGGAACTACGCAATCAGGAACTAGTAAGGTGGCTCAATAGCTTTCCAGGGAGTTTGGGACTATGACCTGGTCCATTATTTGTAGTAATATTTTTATTCTACAAAAGCGCGCTCAATAACATAATCACCTTGCTCACCCATTCTTGGACTGATTTTAAATCCCATGTTATCCAGTAATTGCTGCAGCTCGGATAACATTGCCGGGCTACCACATAGCATGACACGATCTTTTACAGGATCTAGTTGAGGAAGCCCGGTGTCATCAGCGAGCTTTCCTGATTCGATTAAATCGGTAATTCTACCCTGATTTTTAAAAGGTTCCCTGGTAACAGCCGGGTAATAGATTAACTTTTCTTTTACCTGCTCGCCAATGTAAGGATTATCTGGTAGCTCTTTTTCTAACAGATCTTTGTAGGCCAGCTCGGAAACGCTTCTAACACCATGAAAAAGCACAATATTTTCAAAACGATCATAAATATCTGGATCAAAAATAATACTCATAAAAGGAGCAAGTCCAGTGCCGGTGCCCAGTAGATAGAGGTTTCTTCCGGGTTTTAAATCATCTGCGACCAGCGTACCTGTCGGTTTGCGGCTAACATAAACCTTATCGCCAGGTTTAATGTGTTGTAAGCGAGAGGTTAATGCCCCATCGGGTACCTTGATACTCAAAAACTCCAGATGCTCTTCGTAGTTTGCACTGGCAATACTATAAGCTCTGAGAACAGGCTTTTTTTCGCCAGGAAGTCCAATCATGACAAATTCGCCATTCCTGAACCTTAAAGCTGGATCTCTGGTTAATTTAAAACTGAATAAAGTATCATTCCAGTGATGTACACTAAGTACATCTTCTAATGCAATATTGGCCATTTTACTCACTATTTTATTAATAAGAATCATTCTTATTGGGATGAGGGTAAAAGTCAAGTCTATCGAGATTAATTACTGCAATATCTGATTTTAAGGCGATACGAAGAAAATTTGCTGCGTAACGTAAAAATGTTATATTGCTGGGATTTAACTCCAAATACCGGCTTATTCAATGAGTTATCTGTGATTAAACGAATGGCTGGTTTTATAGTCGATAACAAAACAGTTGTTGTTGATATTGATCATAAATCAGATTTTAAGTAACCTGATTAACATTTGCTTTTCACTCTCTTTTCCAACGGGCCGCAGTATAACGGTTCGATCTAAATATGTACAATATATAATCAGAATAATTTTCGAATTTAGATACTCGACACACCGTGGCCCGTTTTACCTGCTTAGTATAAATATTAATCAGTTGTTAGCTTTCTGCTGCAGTGATATTGTCAGGTGGTGTTTGTTGAATCTGGTCGAAAAAGCAGATGGAAAGCTTATTTTCTTTTGCCTTATACATGGCGAGATCAGCCAGCTCCATAATTTCCGAGTCTTGTGTCAGATTAAAGTGTTTATACTGTTTACGTATATTTTTCAGGTCATCTGGGAAAATACTAATCCCAATGCTGGCTGAAACCTCAATTTCGAGTTTTGCGTTGATTTCAATAGGTTTTTGTAATTCCTGATAGATTCTTTCTGCGATAGTTCGAACCAGCTCTTTGTTATCCACTCTGGGCATCAGTATCACAAACTCGTCTCCCCCAATTCGCGCTGCGGTATCTTCCTGACGGACGCATTTCGAGAGCTTTTTTGCGACTTCCTGGAGAACGATATCACCCGTTTTATGACCGTAAATGTCATTGATTGGCTTGAATTTATCGAGATCAATAAATAATAAGGCTACTTTGTCTCCTCGACGTTTAGACATTTCTGTTGCCTGTGTCAGGTTAGCTTCAAAATAATTACGGTTGGGTAGCTCTGTCAGAGAGTCATAATTGGCCAGATTGTCCAGTGCCTGATGCCGTTTTTTAATTTCGGTTATATCGGCAAGTATACTAATATAATGGCTAAACTCTCCATTGTTATCAGTCACTGCAGAAATGGTCTCCCAAACATAAAACAGACGACCTGTTTTGTGTCGGTAACAAACTTCTCCCTGCCAGACGCCTTCTAATTCCAGAGTTTTCCATATGCGGTTATAAAAACTTTGATCGTGTTCACCTGAACGTAGTAAAAAAGGTTTTTTGCCAATGATTTCCTCATCACAGTAACCCGAAATTTTAGTAAAAGCTGGGTTTACCCTGATAATCGTGTCTGAGTTATTTGTGATGACAATTCCGTCACCGCTGTGTTTAAACGCGACAGCAGCTAACGCATCATTTTCAGTGTTTTCCTTTTGTAATGTTAAATCCTGAACAACCGAAATTATTTGAGACGGAGTACTGCCGTTCTCGCAGATTAGTGTTGCAGTGTGATGGAGGTGTTTTATCTGACCGTTTTTTGTAACGTGATATTTTATACTTGATATGCTGTCTTGCTCTTCTTTTAATAGAGCTTTGATGGGAATATCGATCAGGCTACCAAGAAGCTCGCCAGATAGCTCTTCCGGTTGATAGCCTATGATTCTGGCATAATCCTGACTAATTGAAAGACAGTTACCTTTGAGGTCCAGTGTTGCGATACCGGTTGTATTTTGCTCGATACCGACAGCCTTAACAACATCAATACCGGAATTTATATTAGCTTGTTTTGTAGGATGCACTTCTGGCTCTCTTTAATAATGACAGTATTACCTATTGCAAATCAGTATAGCGAGAGTCGGGTAGAGTTCTTTGGGGTAAGTCGCAAAATTGAAATATCAAATTTTGTTTTTGTCAATTTGGGAACTGTTCGATAAATAGCTACCTGATTACTGAGATAGTAGTGGTTAAAGTGAATGGACAATTTGAATGCTATCTTAAGCACTTCTGATAATAAGGAGCTAGTGCTTAATCCTGTGTTAATTGGTCAATAATTAACGATAAAAGTGACTTTATGGATTGTTGTGAGCTACAGACATTGAAATACCTGTGACGCACTGATATATTGGAGTGATATTGACGGTATGAGACCGATTATACATAATTGGTAGTCGGGATTATTATGAGGTGATGATCTGGTTTGTTTACAATTGAACGTAACAACGATTTTTAATCTTTGTATGGCCATTTATCCTGTCAGTAGAAGTTCCGATTTTCTTTCATTATTAGCATTGTAGTATAAGTAGTATGCCTGGTATTAAATCAGATCTGGTTAATCATAGTATTGCTCCAGAATTTTTTGAAAATGCATTAAAAAAAATATTAAGAGCGACAGTTGGAAAACTGGGAGAAAACTTTTTACACGGTCTGATTAAAGCTTTTTGTGAAACTTTAAAGCTGGATTATGCGGTGATAGGGCGTTGGGAAGAAAAAATGGAGGCTATTGTTCATTCTATAGCGGTTTATGGAAATGGATGTTCACAGGATAATTTCAAATATGACGTAAAAAACTCACCACTGGAAAGTGCGTTTAAAAATGCTCATTCATATACTATCTCGAAAGCACTAACTCATTTCCCACAAGATTTATTTATTAACGAAACAAAATCAAATGGTTATGTCGCTGTTAAATTGACCGACACAAAAGGACAGATTATTGGTGTTCTTTTTGCTGTGAGTCGTCAACCAATAGAAAATAGCTTTCTGGTCAGTAGTATATTTGAAATTTTTTCTTTTAGAGTGGCCGCAGAACTGGAACGACAGTCGATTACTCAAAACCTTGAAAATGAAGTCAAGATTAATCAGGCACAACTTGATTCAGTTCCTGCGTTAATGTTTATGCTTAACAGGAAAGGTAAATTTTTACGTTGGAATCAATATTTTCATTCCAAATTTGGTTATTCTGAATCAGAAATTCCCAGGAAAAATGTGCTAAGCACTATTCATGAAAGTGAAAGGAAACGAGTAGAAATTGAAATTGAAAAAGTCTTTAGTGTTGGAAGTGGCGCTATTTACGTCAATGGTATCACCAAAGATGGTACTATCGTGCCTATGCTGGCTACCGTAGAGGCAACGACTTACGATGATGAGCCAGTAATCGTCGGGGTTGCGCTCGATATGACTGAGCAACAAAATGTGGAGCGTAATTTACTCCGCTCACAAGGGCGGTTGGCCAGAAAAAACTCTCAGCTCAGTTTAATTAATGCACTGGTTAATAAGCTTCATGCCAGTTACAGTGTTAAGCATATTGCGCAACAAGTTGTCGAATTATTACAAACCATTCAGGAAAATTCATCAATCGTTTTTTGTCATGTTATTAAATCTGATGCGATGGTGGAGGTTATTGCTGACAGTGGCGTGAGTCAATCTCTGATTAATAGTAGTAGAAAATTTCCATTTATTGTTGACGGCTCGCCAACGGGAATTGCTATGCAGTCACAAAAGCTGGAAGTATTTCCTTCATTAAGAGATGATGATCGTGTAGCAGCCCGGTTAAAAGTAGTGTTTAAAAAAGAAGGAATAAAAGCCGGAATTGTGCTTCCTCTTGTTTATCAGAAAGTCGTTCTGGGTAGTATCAATATTGGTTATAAATATTATTCAGATATACCTGAAAGCGAAATTGAATTCTATCAAACTATCGGAACCAGTATTTCTCTGGCTTTAGCTAATGCACGGCAATACGAGTTGATGGAAAGTCTGGCTACCAGAGATAATTTAACCGGGTTACCGAATCGTAATGCTTTAAATGAAGATTGTCGGTTAGCGTTACAGAAAAATGCACAGTTTGGTAGTTTCCTGGGCTTAATATTGATTGACCTTGATCGTTTTAAAGAAATTAACGACACGCTTGATCATTTGATTGGCGATAAGTTGCTTAAATTAATTGGTCCCGGCATTAATCGAAAAATCCAGGATAGTGACTGCAAGGTCTATCGTTTGGGAGGGGATGAGTTTTGTGTTTTGGTTTCTAATAAACAAAACGCTAAGGATGTCTTAATAATTGCAGAAGAAATAAAGCAGGCGATTGCACAACCCTTTGATGTTGATGGACTTAATCTGGAAATCAGTTCAAGTGTTGGAGTAGTCACCACAAATGAGGTTCGTCATAGTGCTACTGAGATGTTACGTTGTGCTGAACTGGCTATGTATCATATAAAAAATAAAGGTGGTGGTGTTGAACAGTACACGCCAGAACTTGATGCGGATACCAATCAACGATTTGTCATAATGTCTGAAATGGCCGAAGCAATCAGAACCGATCAGATGGTGTTGCATTATCAGCCAAAACTTGATTTGAAATCAAAAAAAATTATTGGTTGTGAGGCTCTGGTTCGTTGGCAACACAAAAAGTATGGATTATTACTGCCTGAAAAATTTATTCCACTCATCGAACTAACTCAGCTGATACATCCTTTAACTTTCTGGGTGATGAAAACTGCCATGAAGCAAATGCAGTTCTGGAAGAAGCAAGGTATGAAGTTGAGAGTGGCGGTGAATTTATCATCACGGAATATTACGGATAATAACTTTATAGGTGAAGTGGATGAGTTAATGCGTCAGTTTAAACTCAGTGCCGATGAAATTGAGTTTGAAGTCACAGAGACCGCGATAATGCAGGATATTGATAAAGCGATGTCTCAACTTAATAAATTTAGTAAAAGAGGTATTCAGTGTTCTCTGGACGATTACGGTACCGGTTACTCTTCACTAACTTACGTAAAAAAATTGCCTCTGGATATTTTAAAGATTGATCGCTCTTTTGTGTCAAAAATGGTCGATAATGACCAGGACAGAATTATAGCAAAATCAACGATTAACCTTGCACATAACCTGGGTTTGAAAGTTGTCGCTGAAGGAGTAGAGGACTCAAAAACATTGCAGGAGTTAACGGCGCAGGGCTGTGATCAGATTCAGGGATATTACATTGGTAAGCCGTTGGTTGCTGAAGAGTTTGAAAAACTATACTGGCAATATGCAGGAAGTTAGTGTTTTGGTGGGAAAGTCATTTTTAATCAATTGAAATAAGGTTTATCTAAATTAATACCGTTTATCTTCTGTATTTAGCGAACAGACTGAATTCCCATGGACGTATGGCACCGACAAGACTACACCCAACTTTATCTTCAAAGGGCAATGTCGCGTCTTGTTGAGCGAGCTCATTGAATTCTGCGATCAACTTTTCAATTTTAGAATGCATTGTTTTTATTGTCGATGATGAAACAATTGATGAGCCAAACTGCATGCATTCATTTTCTTTAGAAAATCGGGACTGAAAAAATTCTTTGCGAATATGTTCATTGAAGAGCTTTTCGATATTACCATTTTTACGCCAGCGAAAATTTCTTGATGTTAATAGTTTTATTTTATTTCCTGATAATAAGTCAATAAATCGAATTTTGTCGAGCTTGGCCAGCAGCTGTATGCCCTCATGTTCACTAATATTATATTTTGCTTTGATTAGCTCATAATTGACGTCGTTGAGTAACATGTAAGCGACGAACAACAACTTTGGTTGCTGGATAAAGTCAGCTTCCTGTTGTTCTGTTAACTCAGTAATTTGATTTTGCATTTGCTCTGTTATACGCGTTAAATCCGAAATTTCCATATTTAACAGACTACAAATTTTATCAAGTCTCTGTAAGGAGATATTCTCTTCGGAAAACATTCTTTTTACACTCGCTTCGCTCAGTTCTAATGTCGTTGCTACATCAACGTAGGTGAGTCTCCTTTGTTTCAGGCAGTTTTTAAGTGATTTCAGTATCAGCGAAGTTTGAGCCATAGATTGGTTCTACACAATTTACTTTAGTATTCATTAAGAATATCACTATTGGTCAGGTTTAAACAGCATACGTGTGTCCTGGTTATTTTTAATTTTCTTCATGTACGATTAAAATATAATTTCCAATTGGGGAATCCATCTCCACAACCAGCATCGAAGAGGCATCCATACAAAGTTCGGCCAGATTAACGTTATATTCAGGAACGCCGTAGTCAAACTTACCTGACTGATTAAGCGCACTAATGATTTGTGCCGCGATAATATTAAGAAACTCACCAACCGCGTCTTGAGAGAAATCGAGATCACAGTTTGCTACATCTTCATTTGTGAAGGCGCTGGCAATACAGATAGCCGTTTGTGCGTCTGTGGCAAAAGTCAGAAAAATGGGATGTTGGGCGTTGAGCGATATTTGAAGAACGACTTCAAAAGAGTCCAGGTTCTCAGTGCTTTTGATTAGTTGATAGAATTTACTTTGCTCATGCAGTATCCGTAAAAATAACAAATTTGAAGCTTCTATCGCTTGAATAAGGTATTCGGCAAGACAGTGTTTATCAATTGCGGTTAACATGTTCTGGTAAGTTTGCTGTTGAGCTTTGTCATGTGCTTTAAGTTGTTGAATAACTTGTTCGTTGGTGAGCATTTTTAGCTCTATCAGAATATCGCCAAAGAATTTACGTTGTTTTTGTTGCATTAAAAGCAGATCATCAAGTTGCTGTATGTCCAGGTAACCACAGGCAACAGCTATTTCACCAAATAATTTGTTCTCCGTTTGTTGTTTCTGGTTAATTTCACAAGCAATATTTTCAGTTAGCATTGCGCTAGATACAGCTAATTCGCCCAGTTTCTGGTTTGAATGTTTTTGCACATCTAAAACTTTTTCCAGATCTTGCTCAGAAATCAGTTTTTTTTCTATGAGAAACTCGCCGAAAAATTTCGCAGCCATATTGAGATTACCCGTTAATGGTTTTGATCTACAAAGTATAGACCCTGATTCCTCTGAGTGCTGTCAGAACAGAGATATTATGCGTAGCTTCTTAGTTAAGGAGTGTGACTAATTAATGACTGGCAAACCGGAATTCAAGAGATTGATGAATAGTTTATTGATTTTTTTGACTTTTAGTCGTAGATTGGAGATGCCTGTCATGTAGCACGGCTGAATGTAGTTGATTATTTATGATATTGTTTAAGCATTTTGCACTTTACTAATGATAAATAGGTCGTAACCTGGTATTTTATTGCTTCTTAATGTGTGCATATTAGCTTTTATTAAATAATACCTGGTAAATATTCTTTTATTGCCGATTTGTAGCACTCGAACTACCTGTATTACTCTCCTGGGATTGTCGTTTCGAGTTTATGGTGAAATCAGATCGCAATCTATCGGGAGTGCTTAATGGAACAAATAGGTATAGTTAAAGAATCAATACCAGGTGAAAAGCGTGTCGCAGCGACACCTGAGAGCCTTTCTCAACTTTTAAAACTCAATTTCTCTGTTGTTGTTGAGAAAGACGCGGGAGTTGAAGCCAGTTTTTCTGATTCTTTGTATGAAGAGGCTGGAGCAAAGGTTGTTTCATGCGAGGCTGCCTGGTTATCTGATATCGTTTTTAAAGTGAACCCTCCATCGCCTTCAGAGATTAACAAGTTGAAATCTGGAGCAACACTCATTGGTTTTTTCTGGCCTGCTCAAAACGAAGAGCTGATGCAGGAACTGGCGAAAAAAAAGATTAATGTAATCGCTATGGATACAGTGCCTCGTATATCTCGAGCTCAATCGATGGATGCGTTAAGCTCTATGGCTAATATTGCGGGTTATCGTGCGATTGTTGAGGCTTCTCATCGTTTTGGCCGATTTTTTACTGGTCAGATTACAGCAGCAGGTAAAATACCTCCGGCTAAGGTCATGATTATTGGTGCTGGTGTTGCGGGACTTGCTGCGCTGGGGACTGCCGGTAGTCTGGGGGCGATTGTGAGAGCCTTTGACACCCGGCCTGAAGTTAAAGAACAGATTGAAAGTATGGGCGCTGAGTTTCTGGAATTGGATTTTGAAGAAGAAGCTGGTAGTGGTGATGGTTATGCCAAAGTAATGAGTAAAGCATTTATTGCGGCTGAAATGGCTTTGTTTGCAGAGCAGGCAAAAGACGTTGATATTATTGTAACGACTGCAATGATTCCCGGTAAGCCAGCTCCCAGATTAATTACTGAAAAAATGGTATTATCAATGAAACCGGGTAGTGTTATTGTTGACCTGGCAGCGGCAGGTGGCGGTAATTGTGAACTCACTCAAGTTGATAGCCTTGTTAAGTTCGCTGGGGTAACGATTATCGGTTACAGTGATATGCCGTCAAGATTGCCAACTCAGGCAAGTCAGCTTTACGCGAATAATATCAATAATCTGATGAAGTTGCTTTGTCCTGAAAAAGATGCACGATTATTATTAAATTTTGATGATGAAATCATTCGCAATGTAACATTGGTTAAACAGGGGACAGTGACCTGGCCGCCGCCTCCCGTTAAGGTGAGTGCGTCGCCGGTATTACCAGTGGAACAAAAAGTTGAAAAAGATACTGCAAAACCAGAAAAATCGAACACTTCTCTAAAACCTTTTATTTTGCTTTCTGGTTGCCTGTTATTTGGCTGGTTGTCGATGATTGCGCCTGCCGAATTTATGCGTCATTTCAGTGTATTTATCCTTTCCTGCATTATTGGTTATTACGTTGTATGGAATGTTTCACATTCTCTGCATACACCGTTGATGAGTGTTACTAATGCAATTAGCGGTATTATTGTCGTGGGAGCCTTACTACAGATCTCTAGTCCAAACTATCTGGTGAGGTGGATTTCAATATTTGCCGTTACTATTGCATTTATCAATGTTACGGGTGGTTTTCTGGTCACAAAGCGAATGTTGAAAATGTTCAGGAAGGAGAAATAAGCAATGCAGAATCTGGTGAATACAGCGGTTATTGATGCAGCTTATTTTGTTGCTGGTATTTTATTTGTTTTCAGTCTGGTTGGGTTGAGTAAACAGGAATCTGCTGAGCATGGAGTCTGGTACGGACTTATCGGAATGTGTATTGCCCTGATTACAACCATTATGTTGCCTTCTGTTACTAATATACAGGCAATCATTATTGCGATGGTTGTGGGTGGTGTGATTGGTGTCAGGTTAGCCTTAAAGGTTGAAATGACGCAAATGCCAGAACTGGTCGCTATGTTGCATAGTTTTGTCGGGCTGGCTGCTGTCGCTGTGGGTTATAATAGCTTTCTTGAACATGACGATATAACCGGAGTCATGTTAAATATTCATCTGGTAGAAGTTTTTCTTGGTGTGTTTATCGGCGCTGTTACTTTTACTGGTTCCGTTGTTGCGTTTGGTAAATTACGAGGGTTTATTAATAGCAAATCTTTAATGCTTCCCCATCGCCATAAAATGAATCTTGTTGCTGGTCTTTTTTGTTTTGGTCTGATGATTTATTTTGTGAATGTTGAAGGAAATATTGCTGCATTGATTGTGATGACTACTGTTGCGCTAATTTTTGGCTGGCACCTGGTTGCATCAATTGGAGGTGCAGACATGCCTGTTGTTGTATCAATGTTAAATTCATATTCAGGCTGGGCAGCGGCTGCGGCTGGTTTTCTTCTGGGTAATGATTTGTTGATTATTACTGGTGCTCTGGTAGGTTCATCTGGCGCCATATTAAGTTATATCATGTGTCGTGCAATGAATCGTTCATTTATCAGCGTAATTGCTGGTGGATTTGGAACTCATGTCAGCATTAATTCGGACCAGGATTATGGTGAATACGTTGAAACCAATGCCGAGGAAGTTGCCGATATGTTGCGTAATGCAAAATCGGTGATTATTACACCAGGTTATGGAATGGCTGTTGCTCAGGCGCAATACCCAGTGAATGAAATCACCAGAAAGTTGAGAGGTATGGGAATAGAAGTACGCTTTGGTATTCATCCGGTGGCGGGGCGGCTACCCGGACATATGAATGTATTGTTGGCTGAAGCCAAAGTACCTTATGATATTGTGCTAGAAATGGATGAAATTAATCAGGATTTTTCGGAAACCGACGTTGTTCTTGTTATTGGGGCTAATGATACGGTTAATCCTTCGGCAGAAGACGATCCTGACAGCCCTATTGCGGGTATGCCTGTTCTTGAAGTCTGGAATGCCAGACAGGTTATTGCTTTCAAACGGTCAATGAATCCTGGATATGCCGGCGTTCAGAATCCTCTGTTTTTCAAGGAAAACACCAGTATGTTATTTGGTGATGCTAAAGATAGTGTAGAGAATATCGCTAAGGCAATTTAATTGCATTCATCATTTATCATTTGTTCTTCATATCTATATTCAAGGAGCCTGGGTATAGATCCAGGCTCCTTGAATCTTGCATTTCCTGGGAGTTTTGGTATAAAGATTTCTGAATTTGAATGTAATCTTCCAGACGCTGTCCGTCAATTTGTGGGATAGAGGTTTTACTTATTTTTATGTCAGAAATTCTGTCTATTCTAAATGCTCTAAAGCTCTTCCTCAGCTGACACCAGGCGACCAGTGTCCAGACCTTACCCCAGAAATATAAACCCAGTGGACAGAGTTCTCTATTTGAGTGCTCACCGTTTAGCTTGTGATAGTTGATATTAATCACATTTTTCTGGTTAATCGACTGTCTTAGCAGATCAAAATTACTCTCATGTTGAGAAGGTGAAGAAAAGTTGGGCACGAAAAGTTTGCTTTCATCAAGGTGTTTTTTTAATTCTTCTGGAATGACTGCTTCAATTTTATCCAGCGCAGATTTTGCAAAACAGGCCAGGTTGTTTCCCGACCAGGCTGAAATCATTTTAACACCAAGAATGAGAGCTTCCAGTTCGTCTGAGTTGAACATGATGGGAGGAACGTCGAGCGTATGACGTAGCATATAACCGACCCCGGCTTCCGATTCAATCGGTACGCCGGATAAACTTAAGTCCTGGATGTCTCTATAGATGGTTCGCTCAGAAACCTCCAGTCGTTCTGCCAGTTGCCTGGCCGTGACCAGCCGTTTGTTGCGCAAAATCTGAGTTATCTGAAATAATCTATCGGCACGACGCATGGTAGAGAGAGAATAAAGTCTTTTTAGTTCGCCTGGATTATGTCACGAAAGACCTGACAGGTACAAATTCTTTGTTATTAGCATCGGCGATAACAGCCTTCAGATAACAAATTATTGCGGTAATTGTTAATTCCAGGTATGTTGGGTATAAAAGTAATCATATTAATTAACGAAGATGTCTGATGAAAAAAATAATGGTACTTGCACTGGCGTTTAGCGCCGGCTTTTCAATTATGTGTTTTGAGCTGCTAGGGGGGCGTATGTTAGCGCCATTTTTCGGCAGTAGTGTTTATGTATGGGGTAGTATTATTACTATATTCATGTTGGCACTTTCAATAGGTTATCTGGCAGGAGGGAAGTTTTCTCTTTACAGGCCGAATTGCTCTCGTTTCGCAGGATTATTTATTCTAGCGGCACTCAGTTTATTGCCCGCTATATTCTATTCGGAAGCAATCTTTAACTTTGTGTTTGAGCAAATAGAAGACCCAAGGTATGGCTCTTTGCTAGCTTCGTTATTTGTTTTTTTTATTCCGGGTATTATTCTGGGAATGGTTGCGCCGTACTCGGTAAGAATCTTAACACAAAGTGCGGACTCATCAGGTTATATCGCTGGTTTTCTCTATTTTGTTTCTACTCTGGGAAGCGCAATAGGAACAATTATGACATCTTTTTATCTGGTCTTATGGTTGGAAATAAACCAGATTCTATGGTTGACTTTCAGTATACTTTTTACCGGCGGAATATTAGCATTTCTTATTGACAGATTTTCGTCAGCCAAAGCCATTAAACTAAATCATTAAAGTAGCGGATTATGTTGAATTCATTTATATTTAATAGAATATTTTTTGTTATGCTGCAAATAATTATTTTGCAGAGTTTTAGTTTTTCAGTTCAGGCAAAGCAAATTCATAAGGAACGCTCTATTTATCGCAATATTGTATTGTTAGAAAAAGATAATGTTCGCTGTATGAGCTTTGAAACAAGGAAAATAAAACCAGCTTATCAGGCCTGTATTGATCTGGTTGAACCGGAACGATTATTGTTTGAATATACCCAGGGCTTGCTTGCCGGCTATGCGATAAATCCTGAACCGGAAAGAATTCTCATCATTGGTCTCGGCGGTGGTACTATGCCGCGAATAATGCATAAAATTTATCAACGTTCTGAAATAATCAGTGTTGAGATTGACCCTGTTGTTGTTAAGTTGGCAAAACAATATTTTCGATATCAGGAAAATGACAAAGTAAAAACGGTCATCAAGGATGGACGAGTCTTCGTAAAACGAGCGTTATTAAAAAAAGAAAAATTTGACTGGATTATATTAGATGCCTTTAATGGTGATTATATTCCAGAGCATCTGATGACCAGAGAGTTTTTGAGTGAAGTTAAAGGACTTTTAAAAACAGGCGGAATTTTGTCTTCAAATACTTTTAGTAACAGTCGCTTGTTTGATCATGAGTCTGTCACCTATCAGTCTGTTTTTGGAAAGCTTCATATTTTTCAGACACCGACAAAAGGCAACCGAGTCATTTTTGCTTGTAACTGTCAGACATTTAATCAGTTTCCGTTGATTGAGAGTAAATTGCAAAAGCAGTTTGAATTATTTGATGTTGATTTAAATAGTGTGAGGCAGAGAATAACCGATGAAATTAGCTGGGATCAAACGAGTCGTGTATTAACGGATCAATATTCTCCGGCAAATCTGTTAAAGCGTTAAAAAGAGATTAATGGATAGCGCCGTTTTCTTCAAGTAGCTGTTGAATGCGTTCAGCCAGCTGCTGGTAACCTTGTCTATTGAGATGAATTGAGTCCGATTTATAACTGGGCGTACGTAATAAACTGGCAAGAATGTCTCCATCAAAAACGAGCTGATATTTTTCTGCAAGTTCACTATAAAAGGGGGCGCTATTGGAAAATAGCTTTTTTTCCGGAACACCTACCAGAATAAGAGGAATTTCACTTGATTGACTTATTTCTATCATCTGTGCAAGATTTTCTTTTATGATCTGAGTTCGATGATTCCGTAAGATATCATTTCCACCTTCAAGCAGAATTATCAGGTCAGGTGAATGTTGGTTTAAAACTGATTTAAATCGTTTGAGACCTCCAGTGGTTGTTTCTCCTGATATACCCGCATTGACGACTTCAATCTTCAGGATTTTTTCCAACAAACGGGGATAGCTGGTATTTTTATCTGTGCCAACGCCATAGGTCAGACTATCACCAAATGCCAGAATAACGGAGTCGCTATTGAGTGGAGGAAGTTGTGGGTTATTACATCCGCAACATAAACAGGTAACAATTATTGACAGAATAAGCGTACGTACAGACATTATTTATTTGAGCCTGGTTTTTAAGTGGTTCCATTTAGCATACCAGTTTATTGCAACTGTTTTTTCTTTATCTGGTCAATTCTAAGTTGAGCCTGTCCAGAAAATACCTGCTCAGAGAACAGATACCTGTTTCCTGAAATGTATACTTCCGAAATAGCAGGCTCACCCAGTTTCAGTCAGATTGATAATGCATTTTTATGATTAAAAACGCATATAACTGTCTGCTAATATTAACTTTTTGAATATAAGCCAATACGGTTACCTTCACTATCAACAAACTGGGCAAAATAACCGCAGTCTCCGTCATTAATAGCAGTTTTGGGGATGAGAACTTCACTACCCAGTTTAGTTGCTATTTCCAGTGGCCTGGTCAAATCTTCACCACCATTTAAATAAATGACACTGCCTTCAATCCCCGGTTTATAACCCTCTCCAGCAACAAGTGCGCAAGATACTGCTTCTTCATCAGCTTCAAAAACGGAGTAATCATAATCACCCATTTTATCTTGTTTAATACTGACTTGTAGCACTTCCTGATAAAAAGTAATCGCTCGTTGCATATTTGAAACGGGGATTTCTGCCCAGTTAACAATGTGCTTTTGCATGATATTTTTCCTGTTTATTAGTTTAATCTGCGAAGAACAGCCATCATAAATCAGCCCTACTGACAACGTATTGTCAGTAGGGCTGATTTTCCTTGTTGGAAATGGTTTATTGTCTTGCTGAATCCTGCATTTCCAGGGAGTTTGGGTATACAATGTAGGGCAATATCCATCAATCAGGTAGTTTGCCGATATGTTTGACTTAAATTCAGATAAAGAAACCCCCAGAGAGCGTCATTATGTTTTAGGGCATATTGCGTTGCGTCAAGTTTGTGAGCAGGATCCTCATTATTTTTTTGGTGTTCTGGCATCAGATGATCAAACAAAGTTTCTTGCAAACCTGATTAGTCAGGTCGAAGAAAATTGCCCGGATGATCCTTCCCAAATTGACGCAACTCAGATAGAAGTGGTTCCATCAAGGCTTGGTAATAAGCCCGTAACCTTGATAAAAATGCCGCCTGCGGCAGCTTATGCTGAATGTATTTATATTGGTGTGGTGTCAATGATGGATATGAACAAGCCTGAAGACTACCCTGATCCGGAAATTCAGTATTTTACCCTGGAGCTAGGCGAAGGCGATGAAGGATTATGTAGTTTTTTCTGTCAGTGGGATGGCGAAGACCATCTTAATCTCGCTGAGTTGGAAAGTAATATTTCGCTTGATGATTTTGCCACAATTATTGGCCATCGCGTCGAAGGTCAGCAATCGTAAAAAGAAAGCCCGACAGAGTGTCGGGCTTGAAAATCATAACCATTTCAGGATGGGGTCAACGGTGGTTATGATTTAATACATGACGTCAGTATTGTTTTATCTTTTGGATAAAACCAGACTGTCTGACTAATCTAGCTGTCCAATTGACGAGGAGAGAGATTAAACACCCTGACGTTATGTATATCCTGCTTGCAAGTTAGCAATAATAAATCGCGAAATAAACGATGAACTTCTTTTTGTGATCTCTGTTCTTCTGGAACACTACTATAAGTCCAGGATAAACATAGAGACTGCTGTTTGATATCGTATATTTTTAGAGATGGTTTGCCATCTTCTATATACGCTTCAATTTGGTAGCCCATGTTTCGCCCTCTCATTTATCGACTTGTTATTAATGGTACACTGCTTATTTTCTAATTGCAAATAATAATTATTCTTATTTAGAAAGTCATTCAATGTTTTCTCTCTATTAGTCAATTTTACCTGTTTGTTAATCAGGCTGTAGGGAATGAATGAGAAAAAAGATTAAGTACGTACTACTTATCTTCGACTCTCCGTAGAGAAAATTAGCGCAGACATGAAAAATATTGTTAAGCGGTTATTTGCAATATTTCTCTGGGAGATAAAATTTGGATTTATATTACGGAGTTAATTAAAATTTAAAGTTGGGCCATTTTTCATAAAGTTGAATTTAAATATTGAAATTCGCAATTTATTGTATAAAAAATGCAATTGTTTTTTTACAAAATGATAGATTTAATGGAAATAAGTTTTAATTAAGATATACTTTTGGGTGTTCGAAGTCTGATTACTGTTAATCCATTGCTAAGCCTTGGGGGGTTTACTTGTTTGTTCGTCCTGTACCATCAGTTAATCAAATTTCTAGCATTTCGGCTTCAGTGTGAAGTATATTTTTTTATGTTTGATTAGGAAAGAGTTATGTCAAAAACAACCGGCACAGTAAAGTGGTTCAACGAATCTAAAGGTTTTGGTTTTATTTCTCAGGAAAACGGCCCTGATGTCTTCGCGCATTTTAGTGCGATTTCGGGTGGAGGATTTAAAACATTAGCAGAAGGCCAGAAAGTTGAGTTTACTATTACTGATGGTCAGAAAGGCCCTCAAGCAGAAGATATCGTACCTTTATAAGTCGATATTGAAGAAAAAGGACGGTAACGAAAGTTACCGTCTTTTTTTTTGTCTGTTATTTTTGTTTGATAGTATGTAGAAATAATGACAATGTGGTCTAACCTCTCAATACAATAATCTCTATTTAAGATTATAATTTTTTTTACTAATTAGCGGTTCTGTCGATGAGTGAAAAAGTCAATGATTTTGAAGATAATCAATAACTGTGTATCATGGTTTTAATCGGGTTGAAACTTATAGGTAAACGATAGTTAAAATGAATATATCTCGTCGAAATATCATCAGGCTATTGGCTTCTGCCCCTGCGCTAACAGTATTATCGCCACATTTGTCTGCAAAAGAAGCAGATAAAATCATTACAAGAATTGTTCCCTCAACCGGTGAAGTCATCCCTGTTGTGGGAATGGGAACCTACCAGACATTTAATGTACTCAATAATGTCGCTGCACTAGCTAACTTAAAAGAGGTCTTACAGGTATTTTTTTTGAAAGGCGGCAGGCTTATTGATTCATCTCCAATGTATGGACATTCTGAATCGGTTATTGGTGAATTAGTGAGTCAGCTAACTTCGTTACCAGCGATGTTTGCTGCGAGTAAAGTCTGGACCTATGGAAAAAGCGAAGGAATGAATGCGATTAAGGAAAGCGCAAGAAGAATGCGGGTTAAAAAAATGGATTTAATGCAAGTGCACAATTTGAGAGATTGGAAAGTGCAGTTGTCAACACTGAATGCACTAAAGGAAAAAGGCGAAATCAGATATACTGGTATTACTACTTCACGCCTGAGTCAGTATAAGGCGGTTGAAGATGTTATGCGTTCGCAAAAAATTGATTTTGTTCAGTTAAATTTTAATATAAAAGTCAGAGAGGCAGAAAAAAGACTGATACCACTTGCTCGTGATAGAGGAATTGCGGTTATTGTCAATATGCCATTTGAAAAAGCACGACTATTCAAACTGGTGAAGGGACAAGCATTACCTCGCTGGAGCCGTCAGTTTGATTGTCAGAGCTGGGGGCAGTTTTTTCTAAAATTTATTATTGCGAATCCTGCTGTCAGTTGTGTGATTCCTGCCACTTCAAAAGTTCATCATATGCAGGACAATATGCAAGCGTTGCTTGGCCGATTGCCAGACCGTAAAATGAGAAAAAAAATGTCTGATTATTTTGAAAATTTATAAGCTCATATTTTGGCGGTGACATCAAAAAGTGAGTATGAGCAAAAAAGTTGAAGAGGTTATAAAGCAATATCCTGAGTGGGCTCAGGAATCTTTTTTATTTCTCAGGCAGATTTTGTATCAAACAGCAGCAAACAATGAATTTGCCGGAGAACTGACTGAAACCGTAAAATGGGGAGAACCAGCCTGGCTGACAGAACAATCCCAATCAGGAACAACAATCAGAATAGCATGGCGTAAGAAATATGCGAGAGCGATTGGTATTTATTTCCACTGTAATACGTCCCTTGTTTCAACAATTAGCGCATTGTATCCAGATGATTTTCAGTATGAAGGTCATCGAGGCTTAATTTTGGCTATATCGGATAGTGTTGATAAAAACTCTGGTATTAACAATAAGGTTCAAGAAAACCAGATTTGTTCAAAAAAACGCCAGGCAAACCAGAGGATGCATTCCAATTATCCCATTGATGCAATTGAACATTGTTTTGAGTTAGCATTGAATTATCATGTTAATAAATGCAACAGAAAGAAACAAAAACACTCACCTGATATTTAAGGTATAATCCTCCGCTTTGCCTGCTTAGCTCAATAGCAGGGATATGTTGTTCGCGTTATTTTATAGTGTAGACTATCGTGCATAATGCTTAATTGTCAGCTTTCAATTAATAGTCTGGTTTGTCGTTATGTGGAAAACAGGTAAGAGCACTTGATAAAATTTTTGAAGAGATGTTTATGTATGATGATATCAGGCCTTATCAAGATGATGAGGTGGTTCCAGTAATTCAAAAGCTAATTAATGAAAAAGAGCTTCAGTCATCAATTGCAAGCTACGTTATGCCTGCGCCTTACCGTCTTTTTCCTTCAGTTTGCCGTTATCTGGTTAAGTGGTCTTTGAAAAGACGGGTCAAACGTTTTAAAACGGTACTTGATGTTCAGCAGGAAGTTGCAAAATATTTATTTCGTTTAGTTAAAAAAAGTACTGATGGTTTTTCATTTCATGGAATGGAAAAGCTAAATATGTGCAAGCCTACATTGTTTGTCAGCAATCACAGAGATATCGCACTGGATCCTGCATTAGTGAATATGGCACTGTTTGAAAGTGGAAATTCTACCGTTGAGATTGCTATTGGTGATAATTTATTAACCAAATCCTGGATTTCGGATTTAATGCGATTGAATAAGAGCTTTCTGGTAAAACGAGGAGAGCAGACTCGTCGGGAGATGTTGACAGCATCAAAAAATTTGTCATCTTATATACATTATGCTTTAACGAAAAAAAAGCAGCATATCTGGATTGCTCAAAGGGAAGGCAGGGCAAAAGATGGTCTGGATAAAACGAATTCTGCTTTAATATCTATGTTATTACTGAATAAAGGGAAGGATAAAGCGATTTCAGAATATCTACAGTTACTCAATATTGTCCCGGTTTCAATTTCCTATGAATTTGATCCTTGTGACAAAGATAAGGCAAAGGAACTGGCAACTCTGGAATTGACCGGTAGTTACCAAAAGTCAGAGCACGAAGATATACAGAGCATCATTCAGGGAATTAAAGGGCATAAGGGAAAAATACATATTGAATTTGGCTCGCCAATTGAAGGTGATTTTGAAGATAGTAAAAGTATAGCGGCTGCAATAGATAAACAGATTATAGGAAATTATCGTTTACATGAAAGTAATATTTCAGCTTGCAAATATTTAAGTGAAGAGTCAGCTGATTCACAGGTATTAACTCAATTTGAAAAGAGAATGTTACATCTGGATAATTTACAGAAGCGCTGGTTATTAACAATGTATGCTAATCCTGTTCTTGCAAAATCAGAAATAGAAAAGTAACTATCAGACGTCTGGTTTTTTTATTTTTTGTGGAGAGTGTTCGTTCTCCACTTCTTTTATTTTTATTCCAAGGTAAACGGATAGCAAGGACCATATGATCGCTATGGGAATTACAAGTAATGTAATGGCCGTAATTCCGTAATGTAGCGCGGTTAACCCTTTTTGAATGAGCGCACCGGTAGCATCTCCACCTCGATAAACAAATGAATCAACAAAACTTTTTGCTTTATATTTCTGTTCCTGTGGTAGTACTGTAAATAGAATTTCTCTGGCTGGCTTAAACAGACCGTAGTTTAAAGAGCGTCTTGTGGCCTGAAATATTATCAGAACAGTGAGTGTCGGGGCCATTGAAAGTGCAATAAAGCCGCTGAGCGTTAATAAAGGCAGGCCAATTAAAATTGTTCCAATACCAAGTGCTATTATGAGTCGCCGGGTAATAAAAAGCTGGAAAAAAAGAGTGAGAAGGTTAGCCCAGAGATCAATGTTAGCAAAAATTTGTGTTCGTCTGATGCTGCTGGCTGTGGCATTTTCTATCAGATGTCCCTGTTGAAAATAGAGAAATGTGGAAGTAACTCCGTAAAAAAAGATATAACCAGAAATAGCCATGACATAAGGAGATGAAAAAGAAAAAGAAATGCCGGAAGTCCATTCTTTAACTTTGAAAAATAACCTGGGTTTTTGCTCATTTTTTTGTGGTAAATTTTTTGAGCTTGTTAAAGATGAGCCTGCCAGAGATAAGTTCATCTGGTTAAAATTATCATCGATAGTTTTAACCAGTATGATTGCCAGCTCTAATAGAATGACAGGGATTAGAATAAGATAACTTTGTCCAATAAAATGAATAAAGTGCTGCGCAATGTTGCTCCCGAATATCGCGCCAATAGTGCCTCCAATGGCAATGACGGGAAAGAGCTTTTTGCTTTTTTTTAGTGAAATTCCATCTGACATAAATCCCCAGAATAGTGATATTACCAGCATATTAATAACACTAAGCCAGATATAAAATGTTACTGCAATATTAAAATAGTAGTCCTCGGGCAGGCTGATTAACGCAATGAAAAACAGGATAAGGTTGAACGAAATAAATCGATAGGCGATAGAGATGAGTTGTACTCTTTTAAATCTGGAAACCAGTGCGCCAATTAACGGTGCCAGTAATAATAAGGTTAGCATTGTTGCTAAAAACAACCAGGGAAGGTCGGCTGCACTTCGAGAAATCCCCATGGTTTCTCGTACAGGACGAAGTATGTAATACGCACAAAGTAGTAGAAAAAAATAGCCAGCAGACAAGCTGGCCAGGCGTAATTCCTGTTTTTCCAGATTAAAAAATTGCCTGATATATTTTCCCACTATCTACCCGGTTATGCCGTAGGTTGGTTATATCCAAACTTGCTGAACCCTGCATTTCCAGGGAGTCTGGGTATATATACCGGTTAACACTATTGGTTAACGATATTTACTCACTGGAGGGTAGCACTGTTGCGCTGACTTCTCCAAAACCGATACGCGTTGCGCCTTCTTTCTGGCACCAGCCACGCATGATGACGGAATCTCCATCTTCAAGAAAAGTTCTGGTTTCACCGTTATCGAGTTCTATTTTTTGTTTTCCTCCATGACTGAGTTCCAGTAATGAGCCTGCTTCTTCCGCTGAGGGGCCAGATTGAGTGCCGCTACCAAACATGTCTCCTGGTTTCAGGTTGCAACCGTTAACCGTGTGATGAGCAACCATTTGAGCAGCCGTCCAGTAAGAATGACGAAAGCTGGACAAAGAGAGATGACTGGCCGGTTGATTCTCATGACGCATTTTTTCTGTTTCCAGCTGCACTTCCAGCTGAACATCATAAGAGCCTGAATTTCGGTTTTGTGTCGACTCCAGGTAGGCAAGTGGCTGAGGATCGGAAACGTCGCGTTGCCAGGGGGTTTTAAAGGGAGCTAATGCTTCTGTGGTTATAATCCAGGGCGAAACCGTTGACGCAAAGCTTTTGGACAAAAATGGGCCCAGGGGTTGATATTCCCAGCCCTGTATATCTCTGGCTGACCAGTCATTAAACAGACACATACCAAAAATGTGTTCTTCGGCCTGGTCCAGCGCAATGGGCTGCCCAGATGCATTCCCTTTGCCAATATAAATGCCGAGCTCCATTTCATAGTCTAACCTCTGGCAGGGCGCTAATACTGGTATTTCTGCATCTGGCATTTTTAGTTGTCCTTGCGGGCGGTTAAAGTCGCTTCCTGAAATATTAATTGAAGACGAGCGACCATGATAGCCAATGGGTATCCATTTATAGTTGGGTAAAAGAGGGTTGTCCGGGCGGAACAATCGTCCAACGGAAGTTGCATGATAGATGGAAGTATAAAAGTCTGTATAGTCGCCAATCTGGCAGGGAAGTGAATATTCGACATCACGCTGCGTGATCAGGCAGTCTGATAGCTGCGCCTGAAAAGGTGAGTTTGATCTTAGCGCTTTAGACAATGCCAGACGTAGTTCCGACCAGGCCTCTTTTCCCATTGCCATGAATGCATTCAGTTCCGGGGCATTACAGGCTTCCAGTGCTGACTGTGCTAATCCGCTAAAAACCTCTGTTTTTTTTAACGCCGCCAGATCAAGTACCTGGTCTCCAATTGCTACGCCTGCTCGAAATGCCTCATTACTGTCTTCTCGCCTGAAAATAGCAAACGGCAGATTTTGTACTGGAAAGTCAGCGAAGGGTAAATTAGCGGATTCTACCCAGCTGGTTAACTCAGGGTTATGTGTTTCGTTGATAGTAATGGTCATTGCATACCTCAATAATTCGAATTAAACCTGCTCTATAACCGTAGAGCTGTTTCAGGACTTTGATCGGGAGAAGGCTTTGATGCTGATGAAAAACATCATTAATCCCGAGCCAATAACTTTGTACAATTTAACATTACCTGAGAGTTGATTTGTACTGAATTCTGCAGGCAATTTAATAGATGTTTTGAATGAAGATTATTACGATTGTCGATTAAATCAATCTAATCCTGCGATAGATTTAATTTCAAGGTAATCGGTAAAACCATATTCTCCCCACTCTCTTCCATTCCCTGATTGTTTATAGCCACCAAAAGGGGTTTCAGCATTCCCGTAGTGATTATTGATATTAATGCTACCTGCACGGAGTTGATGAGAAGTTTGCTGAAGCGTTTTTCTGTCTTTACCCTGGATATAGGCCGCAAGGCCATAGGAACTGTCATTAGCTATCTGAATCGCTTCAGCCAGGTTGTTATAAGGTATTATGGATAAAACCGGGCCAAAAATTTCCTCTCTTGCTATTTTCATCTGGTTGGTCACCTGGCTGAAAATAGTGGGCTTAACAAAGTATCCTCTTTTTAATTCTTCTGGTCTGCCTGTTCCTCCAGTAACGAGTTTTGCGCCTTGCTTAATACCTTCGTTAATCATTCTTTGTACTTTTTCAAATTGTGCTTTGTTTGCTACAGGTCCCATTGTTGTATTTTCTGAGCAGGGATCTCCGACAACCACCTGACCGGCAACCTGCATGGCAATTTCTTCAACCTGTTTAATTTTTCTGGCAGGTACCAGCATTCGGGTTGGTGCATCACAAGACTGTCCTGTATTAGAAAAAACAGAGCGAACACCGTGTGTGACAGCTTTTTCCAGATCGGCATCTTCGAGAATTATATTGGCTGACTTTCCGCCGAGCTCCTGAGTGACTCTTTTTACTGTTTTTGCTGCATTGGTTGCGACCTGAGTGCCTGCGAGTGTTGAGCCGGTAAATGAAACCATATCAACCAGAGGGTGTTTACAAAGCGCTGCGCCAACGTCGCTCCCCTTACCATTAACTAAATTGAATACGCCATCGGGTAACCCTGCCTTATCGATAACCTCAGCAAAAATTATCGCTGATAGTGGAGCAACTTCTGAGGGCTTAAGGACCATGGTGCAGCCTGTGGCCAGTGCTGGGGCTACTTTGCAGGTTATCTGATTAACCGGCCAGTTCCACGGTGTAATAAGAGCGCAAACCCCTACAGGTTCTTTACAGACTACGCTGTTACCAAGTTCATGTTCAAATTGATAATCCTGGAGCACATTGAGTGCAATTTTTAAATGTGACAAACCTGCGCCGGTTTGAGACTTTATGGCAAAGTGGTGAGGTGCTCCCATTTCTTCAGAAATAGCATCGGCTATGTCGCTGTATCTATTTTTATATTCTCTGATAATGGCTTGTAATATTTCAATACGATCTTTTTTCAAGCTCATACTGTAAGACGTAAAAGCATGAGACGCAGCTTTAACCGCTTTATCGACATCGTCGACCGAACCGAGAGAAATCTGGCCACAGCGCAATTCAGTGGCCGGGTTAATAACATCAAAGACAGCGTTATCCAGGGGACTGACCCATTGCCCGTTAATATAAAACTGAAGATAGTTTCGCATAAGCCGCTACCTCTGGTATGAAGTTGATGGTTCAAAAGAGATTACAACAAAGGCCTGGTTAATTACAGCTGCAGGGTATATTAGCACAATCGTCAATATATTAGCGTTTGGTCCATAAATCCAGCTGAATTTACAATAAATGATCAGAGCTGAAGTTTCGTTATCCGGAATCCTTATTCTTCTTGTCCTGAATTGATTTCCAGTTTTTGTTCCAGGGTGAATTTAACCAGAGTTTGAGCTTACCCCAGAAAGAAAGTGCAATGGGTGCTTCTACCGTTATGCTATCCTGGTTTGAATTGAGCGGTTCATTGTTCTTTTGCGTAGCAATATGAATGCTTTCGTTATTAGTTGATTGGTTATTTGACTCATCAGTAAAATCAGTATTGTATTCGTCGTTGTTGGTTTCCAGTGTAATGACTTCAAATACATTCGGGATTTCAGTAATCGATCCGCCTTTATCCAGGTGAACCAGGTTGACTCGCATACCGGAAACAACCTGTTTTAATTCGTTTACAATATTTTCATCGAGTCCGGGTTGAGTTAACAGGTGATCGCTATCGTTAATGATTTGTTCAATTTCACTTCGAACCTGATCGATACAAAAGTTCTCTTTAGTTTTCAGGTGTTCTATCTGTTCTCTAATAGTTTCTTGCGGTATGGGTAGATGAAAGGGAGCAATGGCAACACCTCGTTTTTTCAACAGGCACCTGAGCCCAAGAGATGTTCTGGTTCTTCTTTTAAAGTCATCAATAAACTGGTTAAAAGCTTCAGCATCCAGTTCCTGAATTTCATTCGCTCTCAGTTGGTTTACATCTATCTCGGCCAGGTTAATAATTTGTGTCAGTGCTTTTTCAGTGACTTTTTCGATTAATTCCAGCTTTTTAATAACGCCCGGCGTTGAGGTTGATTTAAGTCGGTCTTCAATGGCTGAAAAATATCGGATAACAGTTGGTGGAAAGTCTTGCGAAGGTCTGGCTGCATAAGAGAGTTCGCTTAAAGCGCTATGTTGCTGTTTTACACCTTTGGCAATGTTAATCAGCGTTTCCAGAGCTTGTCGTTTGTCGGTGATTATCTGAAAGGCATCAGTCGTATTCTTATTTTTCTGGGGGGAAGCGTTCATAGTTATACAATAAGCCAAATTTACCAGGTAAGGAAAAAAATTGATGTTTTGAAGTCGTGTTTATTTAAGCATAGTCAAGCATTCCCCGTGAGGTGTAGTTTTTGTAATCTATACTCAAACTCCTTGAAAATTCAGAGTTCAGCTCTTAAGTTTGAACAAGGCGCAGCTCGAAGGGGATGGCTCACTCTTTCCCGGGGGGTATATTAAGTAGTGAGACAAGGTTCCGTGAACTGATAGATAATCTGTGACTTAATAGATTTTTTTACGCGTTCATCATTATTTTGTTTCATTCTATTGTACTGTGTTGTTCTCCAGGGAGGAATTACCAGAAATAATCCTGCATAGCTGCAATGAGTCTTTTTGTTTCTGATATTGTTGTGTTACCAGAGTGAGATATGCGAAAAAAGTTATCATTATTCTCATCGACGCAAGGACTCAGACTTAAGCCATATTGATTTTCCAGATCGCTGACAATTCTGCTAGCAGAATGTCCATATAAAGGAGTTAGTGCTGTCATCGCATTGGCCATAAACCGGCTTTCAAGTTTTAATGGAAGATTGCTAATTCCCTTTCTGAACAACTCTGCGATTGATTTCGTATAGGCAATACTGGCTTTAATGCCATTATTTTTTTGTAACAGCTGCAAGCGTTTTTCTAACTGAATCATTGATAGTCGCTTTGCCAGGTGAGGCATATATGCGTATTTGTCGTAACTCAGATAATCACTAAACCAGAGGTCCAGGGGGAGTGTTTCTGGGACAAGTTGAGAAATTGCGTTGGGTGTTAAAATAATCATTGATAGTTCAGAAGAACTCGCTTCGTCTGTCTGATAGTCAATCATTAACGTGTCAATCTTCTGTGCCTGCATATCTAGCTCATCGGATAAGAATAACGAAGTTCCATCCACAATATGAAGCATTTCAGCCTGACGACAAAAATCCCCGGTTGCTTCTAGTGAAAACTTGTGACAGGTAGATGTTTCATGGCCGCTAATTAAAAGCGCATTGTGGTTTCTGTAAACGGAAAGTTTGTCAGTGCTGGATAAGTTGTCATTAATCGCAGGTTTGTAAACTGAGTATTTTCTCTGGTGTAATGAGCAAATATCAGCAAATTGCTGACCTGACTTTCCGCCTGCAATTGTCAGCGCATGCTGTTCAGGGGCTACTAAATTGAGTATTGACGCTTCCATTGCTGTTACGCCTGATGTTGCCAGAAATAATATTTTACTCAGTGGTGGTGCATTGAGCATTTGTAACAGGAGCTGTTCCGTATTATCAATAATTTCCGAAAGGCTTCGCTCCTGAGCGTAGCTGGTTTGTGGGTTGAAATTAGCGGCAAAAGGTAAAAAATTTCTACTTGTGCCATGTTGGACTATGACATTTGACTTCATCGAGTTTTCCTCAGGCATCTATCAGATTAAAAGTGTTGTGAAATTTATCCTTCAACAAGGTCGAAAATTTCCTGGATTAGTGCTTTATTTTCTGCTTTTAAACAATGCGGCAGTTAACATTTCCAGCATAAAATTTTTACGTATTTCAATTTCTAGTTGTTTAAAATATTTATCACTGTCCGCTATAATTACGCAAATTATATAATGGTTTTGTGAACTATTTTCAGGTTTTACAAAAGGTTACAAAGGCCTGCTCTTGTGTGAAAAAGTGTTTTTTTATGTAGGTAATTTTTACTTGTTTGTACTACTAATTTTAGTAATTAATAAAACGCAATTGCTCAGATAATCTTCTTCTTTTATTATTCTTTACAGTAT
>JADGFG010000028.1 GCA_016743995.1 Kangiellaceae bacterium
TGTATCAGGTTGTACCTTAGCCGTAACGACACTACCGGCACCGATAACGGCGCCTTGTCCGATATTGACTCCCGGAAGAATAATACTACCAGCACCAATCCAGACGTTATTTTCCAGTAAGACGTCGCTGGCATAATTGGTTTTTGTCAGCCGACTAGCTGGGTTGGTATCATGGTTAATGGTAATTATCTGAACACCAGGGCCAATCAGGCTGTTATCACCAATGGTAATATGGCCTCCGTCAAGCAGAGTACAATTGACGTTCAGGTAAACGTTATTTCCCAGGCTTATTTTATCTCCGTAGTCGCAATGAAACCCATATTCAATAAAAACCTGTTCTCCGCAGTGGGCAAAGATATTTTTCAGTTTTTTTAAATGGCCTTTGCTCGGCGCTTTATTAAACTGACGACATATTTCGTGTGTCTGTTGCCTGCGTAGCATTAGCTCTCGCTGTAAGCTATTGAAAGGTATGTTTATTTTCATTATCTACCGGTTTTTGAATTTGCCTGCAGGCATAGAGGTTTCTGTTCAAAGTTGAGTTTAACATTATTATCCGGCTCGTTGTGATTGAGCGGGTTTGAATTTATCTGCCGAACAGCGTATAAGTTTGCTATCTGTATGATTTCGCAAAGCTTATGAACTTGTGTTCTTTAAATGTACTTATGCTGAATCGTTTTAACTGGAGATTTGTAATTTAAATATGTCTGACGAACTGAAACTTCCTTTTCATCAACTTTCTCACTGGCAGCATCAATTATTTGCAGCTGCTTTATTAGAACGTATGTTGCCTAATTATCAATGTTTCTCCAAATTGTCTGGTTATGGGGAGTACTCTGTATTGCTTAACCAGCTTGATATTATCTGGCAAAAATTGCTAAAAGAGCCGATAACGATTAACCTGGAGTCTCAGTTGGAAAAACTTGAGAAGCAGATTCCCGATGTTAGCAGGTTTGAAGTACTGGCGGTTTATCCTGCTCTGGATGTCTGTTCTGGACTGGTCTGTCTGTTGCAGAGTCTGGATGAGGCAGATACCCGTTGTGCGGAAGAGGTGAGCCTGTTATCCAGGAGCATGGTTCATTTTTATGTAAATGCCTGTATGGCAGAAAATGAGGCAGAAACGGTGACCAGGCAATATAATGAAGAGGAGATTAATAACGATCCTTTAATGCAGTGGGAGTTTGCAACACAAAAAGAATTATTTAATTTTGTAATGTCGATTAATTTGACAACGGCGACTAAGGGAGCTTTATCAAAGGATGAGAAAAAACTGCTCCGGGAGTTTAAACAGTCTGTTAAAAGCGAGCGCGTTACAAATTTAGGGGTTGAATATTGATTTTTTATCTGGTTGTTGTAGCATTTTTTGCAGGACTGTACAGGCTATAATGAATGAGCAAACCTTGAGGTATAGTTAATTGACATTTCGTTGTTTTAAATTTTTTCTGCTAATTGTTTTTTTGACAATTATTGCCTCGTTGCCCGGCTGTAATGATAATAGCTCAAAAAACAGTCTGTCTGGTGCTGCAGCGGGAAATGAGACTTCAAAAAAAATAAAGACAGTTCCTGTGGAAGTTATTTCGCCAAAAAAAGGGACTGCAGCCTCTCATTATGTGACGACTTCAACATTGGCCCCTAGTAGTGATGCCAGAATTAATTCCCGTACTGCAGGGGTTGTCAGAAAAATTTTGCATGAAGAAGGTGATGACGTTAAGGCGGGGCAGGTGCTTCTGTTGCTGGAAGATGATGATCAGCGACTCCGATTGAAGCAGGCAAAAATTAAACTGTCCAGTGCAGAAACCGAGTATAACCGCCTGAATAAGATGCAAAAAGCTGGTGTGGTTTCTCAAAATGACTGGGATTTAACTCGAAACAACTATCTAAACGCCAAAGCAGAGCTGGAACTGGCAGAGTTGGTTTTGTCTTACACTCGTATTGCCGCACCTTTTGATGGGCGGGTTGTCTGGCGCGGTGTTGATCTGGGCGCCTATGTCAGTAAAGGAGATTTGCTATTTCGCATGATGTCTATACACCCTTTATTGATAAGAGTTTATGTTCCTGCAGCGCGAACGGCGAAGTTACGTGCTGGTCAGAAAGTCGCGTTGAACGTAGAAACGGTTGAAGCGCCATTACAGGGAATTATTAAACTGGTGAGTCCTATTGTTGATCCTTCTACAGGTTCGGTTAAGGTAACAATCAGACTTGATCAATATCCTGTAGCCGTTCGACCGGGAGATTTTGTTGAAATCAACATGGTTACGGACCGGCGAGAAAATGCGTTATTACTGCCGGGGGTGGCAATTCTGGAGGAAAGAGGCCAACACTTTGTCTTTACTGTTCAGAGTAACCAGGCGATTCGACGGAATGTTAATCCGGGTTATGTCGTTGGAGAGTGGACTGAAGTTATTTCCGGGCTAAAAGCAGAAGATATTGTTGTTAGCAAGGGCCAGCGGTATTTAAATGATGGTAACCATCTTAAAGTTATCAACAGGTCAGAGATGAATTCAGATTTACAACCTGGCGTTGAAAGCAAGTTGGCTAATAACAAAGATAAAAAACGATCTGAGCGTGTTAAGCCATGATAGAAAGCCTGGTCAGATTTTCCGTCTTCCGCAGAGTAACGGTATTGATGGTGAGCCTGGCTGTTCTGGCATTTGGCAGCGTGGGCTTATCTCGTTTATCGGTTAACCTGTTACCATCACTCAGTTACCCCTCTTTAACCGTTCAGACTCAATTTGCCAATGCTGCTTCAGCTGAAGTTGAACTGCTGGTGACTAAACCGGTAGAAGAAGCGGTGGGTGTATTAAAAGGGCTCAAACAGATACACTCGGTTTCTCGTCCTGGTATTTCTGAAGTAACACTTGAATTTGGCTGGAATGCCAAGATGAGTGAGCTGGCAATGGATATCAGGGAAAAGCTCGATCGAATTGAATTACCGTTAGATGTGGAAAAGCCGATAGTCCTGCGGTATGACCCTGCATTAGATCCCATTGTTAAATTGAGTTTAAGTGGCTCCATACCTTTAACCCGTTTAAGATATCTGGCTGAAAAAGAGGTCAAGGAAAACCTGGAACGTATTGAAGGTGTTGCTTCGAGTAAGGTGCAGGGGGGAGAAGAAGAAGAGATACATATTAATATTAATCAGGGAAAGGTTGCGGCATTAGGAATCAGTTTGTCGCAACTGGAGAAGCTATTGGCAAGTTCTAACACCAATCAACCGGGTGGTTCTTTAAAGAACACTCAAACTCAAATGTTAGTGCGAACCATTAATGAATATGAAAGTCTTGATGAAATTCGAAATTTACGAATTTTTAAAGCGGGAGAAAGCAGCGCGTTACAACCTGATGTGGTGAAAAAAGGAAGTCAGGAAAATCAAAACCTGGAAAACCGTTTGCTTTCTGAACAATCTCTTCGTCGCTCAGAAAGTAGTAAGCCAGAGAATCAATCGGTAAGATTGAGTGAAATTGCAGAAGTAGTCTGGTCCAGTAAAGATAAAGAAGAAATTACTCGTTTTCAGGGAGAAGAAGGGGTTCTTATCTCTCTTTATAAAGAAGGTGACGCAAATACCGTTGACGTTGGAAATCTTGTGAAAGAGCGGTTGTTTCAAATACAACAAAAACTGCCAGAAGGGGTTTCCATTAAAGTTCAGTTTGATCAATCTCGCTTTATTCAACAATCTATTGAGGAAGTAAAAAAAGCGTTGTTGACTGGTGGCTTTCTTGCTGTTTGTATCGTCTGGCTTTTTTTACGGAACCTTCGGTTGACACTCATTATTACGACTGCCATTCCGTTATCTGTTATTGCTACTTTTATTTTTATGTATCGTGCGGATGTATCATTAAACATAATGTCGTTAGGTGGTCTCACACTTGGGGTCGGTATGTTGGTTGATTCGGCGATTGTTGTTCTGGAGTCAATTTATAAAGAAAGAGAACAAGGAAAAAATGTCGTACAAAGCGCTATTTCTGGTACTTCAAAAGTCGGTGGTGCGGTTATTGCCTCAGTGTTAACAACGATAGCGGTATTTCTTCCTATTGTTTTTGTCGAAGGTATTGCCGGGCAATTGTTTCGTGATCAGGCATTAACGGTTAC
The DNA here is from genome assembly GCA_016743995.1 of Kangiellaceae bacterium. Taxonomy (GTDB): domain Bacteria; phylum Pseudomonadota; class Gammaproteobacteria; order Enterobacterales; family Kangiellaceae; genus Aliikangiella. Next base: position 4,087 of record JADGFG010000028.1, read on the forward strand.
TTTTAGTCTGATTGCATCTTTACTGGTTTCATTTACACTGATTCCGATGCTGGCATCATCGATTGGTGCTTCTGAAGATCGACAAAAAGAAAATAATGATGATGAGTTTTCTCAAGATAATAAGCGCTTTTTCTCTCGATTTTCTGATTACTATGAAGTTTTATTAAAGAAAGCGCTTCATTTCAAGTGGAGTTGTTTAACCGGGGCCTTTGCAGCATTATTTCTGGCGTTACAGTTATTGCCAGCAATTCCTACATCACTTATTCCAACAATGAGTGAAGGAGAGTTCTACTTTGATGTCAGTTTGCCAGAGGGAACTGCTTTACCGACAACGGATAAAGTCATGTTAGCGATGGAGAAGATCGCATTAGCACATCCGGGCGTTGCTTATGTTTATACATCAACGGGTAGTCGAAATGTAACCGGCGGCTTATCATTAAAAACACGAGATGAAAATCTTGGTCACATCACTGTAATCATTAAAGATAGGGTCGATCATCAACTGGAGAAAGAAGTCATTAATGATTTACGTAATGCCTATGCAGAGATACCGCAAGTTGATATTCAGTTTGGACAAACTTCATTTTTCAGTCTTAAGCCACCGTTGGAGCTTCTGTTTTACGGTGAAGATCTTCAAAAGTTAAGAGAATACAGTTTGTCGTTAATACCGTTACTGGAAAAAACGAATGGTGTGACCGATATTCAGGCATCTCTGGAGATTGGTAATCCTGAATTAATGGTTCAGTTTGATCGCAATAAGCTGGCGCAATATGGTCTAACCATTCAAGCCGTTGCGAATACCTTGCATCAACGGGTTAATGGCACAATTGTTTCCCGTTTTCAGGAACCAGACAGACAGATCGATATTCGACTCCGTAATCGAGAAGTAGACAGAAATAGCATGAGTGATATTGAGAATATGGTAATTGCAGAAGTTAAGGGGCGACCCATGACCTTAAGCGCTGTTGCCCGGGTGGTAAAGGGGCAGGGGCCTGCAGCTATTGATCGTATCCAGCAATCAAGAGTGGCAATTATTGCGGCGGGGTTGAGTGGGCGCAGTCTTAAATCTGTGACGGCAGAGCTGGAACAGTTGATTCAGGCGAACCCAGCACCTCCGGGCATTCTGTTTGAGTTTGGTGGTCAGAATAAGGAAATGCAGTCGTCTTTTAATGATATGATATTTGCCGTTATTCTGGCAGTATTTTTAATTTATATTGTGATGGCCTCTACCTTTGAACATATGGGACATCCTTTAATCATTTTATTTACTATTCCGCTTGCTTTAACTGGTGTGCTCGTTGGACTATATATGACCGGTTATGCTATTAGTGTGATTTCAATGATAGGTGCCGTATTTTTAATTGGTGTTGTTGTTAATAATGCGATTGTACTTATTGATGCTATCAATCAGATGAGGCGTCGTGGAATGGCCAAGCTGGATGCTATCGTTATGGCAAGTCGCTCTCGCTTACGCCCCATTTTAATGACAACTTTTACGACAGTTCTTGGATTATTACCAATGGCAATAGGGACTGGAGAAGGTGCCGAACTTAGAGCACCACTGGCGGTGGTGGTTTCATTTGGGCTTGTTGTTGCGACGGGACTGACATTGTTTATTATTCCCGCTGCTTACCTGATTATGCCTTCCAGGGTAATTACTGATGAAGAGCTGAATGAACTGGATAAAAACGTACTGATGGCGGAAGAAAAAGAAAGTCATCATGCGATGACTGATACATAAAGCATAGATAGTTTTTTGATGATTTTTCAATGACTAATTAACTCATAAAGTATTGTTAAAAAATAGCGATGACCTTACCTGAAATTGCAGTGAAAAGACCTACGGCTACCTTAATGGTATTAGTCAGTATTCTTGTGCTTGGGGTTATTGCATTAGTTCGTCTGGAACTGGCATTCATGCCAGAAGCCGAGCAGAAAAATCTGTATGTGATTGCTGAGTATAAAAATGCTTCTCCTAAAGCTATTGAAAGGATGATTGTAAAACCGCTTGAAGATAGCCTGGCCTCAATGAATGGACTCGAACATATGTGGTCGCGAAGTAATCACCGTGGTGGTCGGGTTAATTTAAACTTTGGTTATGAAGTTGATATGGATCTGGCTCGCGCTGAAATTCATGAGCGTATAGACAGAATAAAAAATGAACTGCCTGAAGACCTGGAGCGAATCATTGTTGCTGATTCCAGAAATCCGCGTGAATCAGGTGAAACGATCATGGAGGCCCGGTTGTCGTCTGGTCGAGATTTAAGTCAGAATTATGAACTGCTTAATAGAAAGATAGTCAAGCCGCTTGAGCGTATTCCTGGTGTTGCTGTTGTGGTGCTTGACGGGATTAATCCTCGGGAAATCAGAGTTAACCTGGATCTTAACCGGTTAAGACAACATAACATTAATGTTATTGATGTCTGGAAAAATATATCACAGAACAACCAGAATAATACGCTTGGTATTATCCGAAATACTCAGACAAAGGCGACGTTACGTTCCCTGGGCGCATTGACTTCAATTGAAGAAATCAGACAGTTACCGTTACCTGATTCTGATTTAAAACTATCAGATGTCGCTTCGATTACCTATAAGGAACCGCCTCTTGAGTACGGGCGTCATCTGGATGGTGATTTTGCTATCGCCCTGAATGTCGCGAAGGAGTCGACAGCTAATACGGTTGCGATTACCAATGCTGTGCGCGAAAGAATTGAGTTGATGAAAAGTGATCCAGAGTTAGATGGCATTAACTTTCTGGTCTGGCAGGATCAGGGTAAAGAAATAAAAAATACACTGAATGATTTAAAGCAGACCGGTTTTTTTGGCGCTATTCTGGCAACATTTGTACTGTTTCTTTTTTTGCGAAAAATAGTGACAACGTTTGTGGCTGTTTTCTGCATTCCATTTTCTCTGGTTGTTGCTTGCGGTGTGATCTGGATACAGGGAAAAACTTTAAATACTATTTCTTTACTAGGCCTGATAGTTGGTCTTGGTATGCTGGTAGATAACGCGGTTGTTATCATGGAAAACATTGACCGTTTTCAAAAGAAGGGATATAGCGGTCGAGTCGCTGCCATTTTAGGTTCTAAAGAAGTTGCTACTGCCGTAGTGATGGCAACCCTGACTTCCATTATTGTTTTTTTACCTATGGTTTTTTCGAAACCCAACAGTATGAATATTGTGTTACAAGAACTGGGGCTCACTATTTGTATAACATTAGTTGCCAGTTTGTTGATTAGTCAGACTTTAATTCCGCTCGCTTCTACCCGACTCTTAAAAAATGTAAAAAATGTAAAAAATGTAAAAGATAGAGACGTAAAACCGTTAATGGATCGTTTGCAAAGTACTTATACTGGCCTATTATCTCTGACTTTAAAGCACCGATGGATAGCCGTTGTCACCAGTATTCTGATAGCGGGTAGCGTATGGTATCCCATTTCTCAGATTAACTTCAATTTTGAGGCTGCGCCTACGGAAATGTATATTGGCATTCGACTGGATCTGAGTGAAGCGCTGTCATTATCAGCAAAAGAGAAAGTGATTACACAGGTAGAGGAAGCCCTGGCGCCTCATAAGGACGAATTGAATGTGAAGTCTATCTACGCCTGGTGGAGTGGTGGTAACTCAGTGGTACGGCTTTATATGAAATCTGGTTTTCAACATGAAGCGGCAATGAACAAAGTCAGAAAGAAGTTACCTCGTTATTTACCTGAGATTGCCGGCGTTAAGTTGCAGGTTCAGGATAACGGTCCTTTCTGGAAAAGAAATAGTGGAAAACGAGTGGGAGTCAGGTTGCAAGGCCCAGATACTGAAACCCTTGAAAAGATTGCCAATGAAGCGATTGCAAAGATTGAGTCGATTCGAGGGTTATTTGATTTCTATTCCACCGCAGAAGGAGGAACCCTGGAGCTACAAGCCGTTCTGGATAGAGAGAAAATGGCAGACTATGGCGTTGATAGTCAGACGTTGGCCCGTCGGGTTGAAATGACTTTCAGAGGGAGAAGGTTGCCGCGTTTTCAGGGGGAGCACGGAGAGGTGAACATGCAGCTAATGTTAGGGGAAGAGCAGGAAACCAGTATTGCTGATGTAAAGAATTTAATGCTTGCTAATTCTCTAGGGGCAGATATACCGCTGGATAGTTTGTCACATCTTGAAATTAGTAAGGGCCCCAGAAGAATAAACCGTCAAAATAAGATTTCCAGTATCTGGGTTGGTGCGCGGTTTGAAAAAGGAATAAGAAAAGCTTATCGAAAGCAAATGATCCAGTTATTAAAATCATTGCCGTTACCTGAAGGTTATCAGTGGCAGTTTAAAGGTCGTCAACAGAATGCAGAAGAAAATCAGACGGAGTTTTTACTTAATCTGCTATTGGCTCTAGGATTAATTTTTGCGGTAATGGCCAGTCTGTTTGAGTCGATGCGACAGGCGATAGCGCTGATGATCAGTTTACCTTTTGCGCTTGCAGGCGCTTTCTGGACACTTTATCTGTTTGAAGTTGATTTTGATCAACCCGCTTCTGTAGCGCTTTTACTCTTATTAGGGATTGTGGTTAATAATGGCATTGTTATGATTGAGCATATTAATTTGTACCGTAGAGAAGGCTGGCAACGGTATCCAGCAATGATCAGGGGGGGAAAGGAAAGGTTACGTCCAATAATAATGACAGCACTGACAACTCTGGTTGGACTTATTCCTATCGTTATACAGAAACCTTCCCTGGGCGGAGTTTATTATTATTCAATGGCTTATGTGATTATGGGAGGGTTATTAATATCGACATTATTAACCACAATATTATTGCCGGTCACCATTTCTCTGGTGGAGGATGGCGGAAGTTTTCTGGTTCGTCAGATTCAGCGTTTGAGGGTACGCACGGCTTAGTTATAAAAATATAGAGATGTATAAAAACATCACAGTTTAACTCTTTTGACATGCACAGATTGATAAGCGATGATATTATCTTGAAAAGGTAAAATGGCTATTACGTTGTAGTTGTTGAGCCAGCAGTTTTATTATTGAATGACAGATGCAGGATTCAGTTTTGGCAAAAATAATGGTATTTCAACATGTTCCCTATGAACCGCTGGGTACACTGGATTCATTGATTCGTTCCCATCGACATCGAATCCGTTATGTGAATTTTGGTCGAAAGCACGATGCCAGACCTGATATTGATGGTTATGACGCATTAATTGTACTGGGTGGACCACAGAATGTTGGTGAGGAAAAAAAATATCCTCATCTTGATATTGAAAAACAGGTTATTCTTGAAGCAATTAAACGCAATATTCCTGTTTTAGGCATATGTCTGGGGGCTCAGCTTATTGCTTCTGCGATGGGTGCAAGCGTGCATAAAGCGGAGCATAAGGAAGTTGGCTGGTGTGAATTACAGGCGACAGAAGCGGGGCGGTCAGATCCATTGATTAGTGCGTTTCAGTCCACAGAAAAAATTTTCCAATGGCATAGTTATACTTTTGAGCTACCAAAAGCTTCGGAATTGCTGGTTCAGGGAGACCAGATAAAAAATCAGGCGTTCAGGTTTAACGAAAATGTTTATGGGTTTCAATTTCACCTTGAAGCCAGCCTGCCATTGATTCAACGCTGGTTGAAATTGCCTTCTCATCAGCCTGAACAGGGGCTTGATGAACACCAGCAAAAAATGGAACAAATCTGGACTGAAACGCTTTATCAGATGGAGCGCTCATTAACTTTAAGCCGCCAGGTGTTTGGAGCGTTTCTATCACTGGTGCCTACGGTAAGAGAGCAGCATACTTTCTACCATCGTAAGTTTTAGAAATACTGAACACCAGATTGAAATTGATAGCGTTTAGATTTAACTGGTTTTTATCTGATTGTATCACCCCTTAAATATTATTATTTTGTTGTTATATTATGTCTGATAATTCTTTGATTTTGTCGCAATATTGTTTTCTTTTTGCTCATGGCGCTGGCGCCGATAAAGATTCTGAGTGGATGCTTGCCATGGATAGCAGGCTAAATCTTTGTGGGCTTGAAGTTAAGCGCTTTAATTTTCCCTATATGAATAAGCGCCTGCAGGATGGCAAGCGCAGACCGCCTGATAGACAACCTGTTTTGTTAGAGTGTCTTGCTGAACAGTTACAGAAAATTCCTGAGAATAAAAAAATAATTCTTGGCGGAAAATCCATGGGTGGACGTATGGCCAGCCTTTTCGCGGCTCAGAAATCAGTCCATTCAGACCTGGTTAGCAGGGTTGCGGCAGTTATCTGTATGGGGTTTCCTTTTCATCCCCCTTCAAAAGTTGAAAAATACAGAGGTGACCACTTGCAAACCATGGAGCGACCGACTCTGATCTTGCAAGGGGAACGTGACAACATGGGGAGTCGAAGTGAACTGGCTCAATATCAGTTTTCTCAATCTGTCGCTGTTGAATTTATAACCGATGGTGACCACAGTTTTAAGCCGAGAGTTAAATCTGGTCTGAAGCTGGAAGATAATCTGGAGACAGCCACTCAACATATTGTGGAGTTTGTCTGTCGCTTGTGAGATTTAGCTTGAATTGGAATCTTTCAAGGGTATAGTTCTGCTCTGTTGTTAATTCACAAGGTATTTTATGTCCAAATCATCTGTTGCCGCTCGTATTCGTGTTGAATTACTCAGTTGGGCCAGTCTTGCATTTATGCTGGCTTTGATTGAAGGCGGAGTGATGGGGGTACTGATTAAGAATGGTTTTTCAGGGAAAGTGTCTGATTTAACGCTTAATCTTGCTGTTGCCATTGCTACGGGGGCTCCTTATTACTCAAACCTGTTGAGTTTTGTCTGGGTTAAATTGAGTCATGGTCGACATAAGGCCAGGCTGGTTTCTAACCTGGGAATCATCTGTTGTTTCTGCACTCTGATTATCAGTCAGATCCCAATGACGACACTGGGGCTGGTAATCTTGTTGCTATTACTGATTACGGCTCGGTTTTGTTGGTCGGGCATTATGACTGTGCGCTCCACAATCTGGCGTGTTAACTACCCTCGATACATTCGTGGTCGGGTCACTGCTCGTCTGGCTACATTAACTGCATTCCTCATGTCGTTATCTGCATTTTCTGCTGGCTGGGTGCTGGATTGGCAGTTTTCTGCTTTTCCCTGGTTGTATGGTAGCTTCGCACTATTTTCTCTGACTGGTGCTTATTATTACCGTAAGCTATCCGTCAGGCATCAGAAAAAATCGCTTCATCGTGAAAAGTCGGAATCGCAGAGTCTATCTTTTGTACAGGTTTTCAAAGTGTTGGCTGAAAACAAACCCTTTGCCAGATATATGCTTGCAATGTTTATTTTAGGTACTGGCAACCTGATGTTTATGGCACCATTTATCGTGTTTCTGAATGAGCATACTGAATTAACCAGAACCAGCCAGATCTTATTAACCACTGCGATACCGCTGGCATTAATTCCTTTTGCGGTAGGCTGGTGGGCTAAACTACTGGATGGTAACCATATTTTCTATTTTCGTGCAGTCCATAGCTGGGGATTTGTACTAGCACTCGCCACCTATACTCTGGCCCAGGTAACAGATATAACGCTTCTTTATTATATTGGTGCCTGTATATACGGCATTGCAGTATCTGGCGGCGTGATAGGCTGGAATCTCGGGCATAATGATTTTGTTGGTAAAGCCAGTCCCATGGAATATATGGCTGTTCATGTCACTTTAACCGGTATTCGAGGCGCCATTGCGCCTATCGTGGGGATTAGTTTTTATCAATGGCTGGAATCTGTCGCGCCGGGTAATGGTCAATATGCTTTAATACTGCCATTGTGTTTATCGACCACAGGTGGCATTTTGTTTGTTTATTTCAATCGTCAGCGTGTTATGGGAAAATTAGTCAATACTCAAACTCCTTGAAGATGCAGTACGCATTGTCCAGCATCTTTTAGGAGTTTGGGGATAACCACTGATTTTATATTCATTGATTACAAAAGAGATGAGTCATGATTCATTATACTGTTTGTTTTGATCGAGCTAATGCTCATATTTTTGAGGTGAAGCTCAACTTAAATTTTGCATTGAAAGCGGGTCAGCAGTTTTATTTACCCAACTGGATTCCCGGAAGTTATATGATTCGGGATTTTGCAAAAAATGTTGTTACGATGGATGCTAATAGCAAAGGTCAGGTTGTCAGTCTGGAAAAAACCAGCAAGTCTTGCTGGCAACTGTCAGAAGACGCTGATTGCCTGGAGATTAACTATCAGGTGTATGCATGGGATTTGTCTGTTCGCTCAGCTCACCTGGATAATGAACATGGTTTCTTTAACGGTACCAGTCTGTTCATTGCTATCAAAGGTTATGAGAGTGAAAACCATACCGTTATTATTAATGCCTCAAAAAATGCGGTTGATAAAAACTGGCAACTGGCAACCGCTATGCCGGTTAAAGAAGTTGATAGTCAGGGGTTCGGTAAATATACCAGCCAGAATTATGATGAGTTAATCGATCACCCTTTTGAAATGGGTCGTCTGGATACGGTGAGTTTTGATGTTTATGGTGTGCCACATAAAATGGTTTTTACCGAAGCGCCAGCAAGAGTGGACTGGAACCGGATAGCAGAAGATGTCAAAAAAATCTGTGAAGCAGAGGTTCGGTTTTTTGGTGATGATAAACCACCTTTTGAACAATATGTGTTTATGACATTTGTGCAGAAACAGGGTTTTGGAGGGTTGGAGCACAGAGCCTCTACGGCGTTACACTGTAGTTATAAGGATTTGCCGCTGATTGGCGAAAATCTTGAGAAAATGGATGAAAACTATCGAATGTTTTTGTCATTGTGTTGTCATGAATATTTTCATAACTGGAATATTAAGCGAATTAAACCGGCGCGTTTTATCCCGATGAATATGCAGCAGGAAGTCCATACTGATCTGCTCTGGTTTTTCGAGGGAATAACCTCTTATTATGATGAGCTTTTACTTGTCAGAGCGGGGGTCGTAAAGCCAGAGTCTTATCTTGAAATGCTTGCTCAGACGCTGACTAAAACAATGCGTAGTCAGGGCCGGTTTAAGCAAACAGTGACGGAATCCAGTTTTGATGCCTGGACTAAATTTTACAAACAGGATGAAAATGCGGTTAATGGTATTGTCAGTTATTATACCAAAGGCGCACTCGTTGCATTTTGCCTTGATTTTGAAATACGCCGTCTGACCAGTCACAAAAAATCGCTGGATGATTTAATGAAAATCATCTGGAATCAGCATGGAAAAACCAATAAAGGTGTCGGGGAGACGCAGGTTCAACAGTTGACAAAAGAGCTGGTTGGTCAGTCGATGAGTTCGTTTTTTAATAAAGCACTTTACTCAACAGAAGATCTGGATATTCAATCAATCTTTGAGTTACTTGGTATCGAATATCAGTTATTGCCACAATACCTGAGTAAAGAGAAGGGTGGTTTTATTAAAGCGCCCAAAGAACGAAAAGAACTCGCTTACCTGGGAGTAACTTCAAAAGCTGATGCGCTTGGTGCAAAAGTTCATTCTGTAACGGAAGGTTCCTGTTCATCTGAAGCCGGTTTGTCTAATGGTGATATTATTATTGCTATTGATAATGTCAGAATAACGCATTCTGAACTTGAGCAGGTGATTGCAAAAATTCCGTTAGAGACAGAAATTACGATCAGTTATTTTAGACGAGAACGCTTATACCATTGTCAGTGCCGATTAACAGAAAGTATAGCTAATACCTGTTATCTCAGTTTTAAGGATACCGACAAACCGACAGAACTGTTACAACAGTGGTTTAGTGGTGCTGAATAGTTTGAAGAGAGCTCTCTCTGAGCATGCTGGTATTTCTGCATTACTGCTTTTTGCAGAGTTGTTTTAGATTTTGTTATCAATTTTAAAGATTACTATAGAGAACTAAATGAAAGTTATCAGTTTTAATATTAATAGTTTAAGAGCGCGGCCTCATCAGTTAGAGGCCATTGTTGCAGCACATTCGCCCGATGTCATCGCTTTACAGGAAACCAAAGTGAATGATCCGGAGTTTCCCCATGATATGATTGAGTCGATTGGTTATCATGCTGTTTTTCATGGACAGAAGGGGCATTATGGTGTGGCAACTTTAAGTAAAGAAGCGCCTTTATCTTTTGAAAAAGGTTTTCCAGGCGATGATGAAGATGCACAGAAACGCGTTGTGATCACCGAGCATAAAGGAAAGACTGAAAATTTCTTTGTTTTTAATGGCTATTTCCCTCAGGGTGAAAGTCGAGATCATCCTCAGAAATTTCCTGCCAAGGAAAAATTTTACCAGGATTTAAATGACTATTTAACAATAGAGAAACTTAACAATAACTGGCTGGTTGTTGGGGATGTTAATATCTCTTTTAAAGACCAGGATATTGGTATCGGAGAACCTAATGCAAAGCGATGGTTACGTACTGGCAAATGCAGTTTTCTTCCAGAAGAAAGAGAGTGGTTACAGCAAATTGTTGATAAAGGGCTAAACGATACTTTTCGAAAGCTCTATCCTGAAGTTGATGACCGCTTTAGCTGGTTTGATTATCGAAGCAAAGGTTTTAATGCTGAACCCAGAAGGGGATTGCGGATTGACCTGATTCTTGCTTCTGCTGGTTTATATGAAAAATGTCATGATGCGGGTATTGATTATGATATTCGTGGTATGGAAAAACCAAGCGATCATGCGCCAATCTGGGCCTCGTTTAAAATTTAGACTGTTTAAAACCAGAATATCCCTTTTTGTCACAATAAAAGCAGGGGATATTTTTTGCTGAGTACGCTATGAAACGTGAAATATTTGAAAGTAAGTTACCTGATTTGAAAACCAGTATTTTTACTGAGATGTCATTATTGGCGAATCAATATGGGGCAATCAATTTATCACAGGGGTTTCCAGAGTTTGATACGCCTGAATTTTTGAAATCATCGATTGTTAAAGCAATCGGTGACGGAAAAAATCAATATGCACCCTCCGCAGGTATGCCTGACTTACTGGAGCAAATAGGTCTGTTAATTAAACGTCATTATCAGCTGGCAGTAAACCCAAAAAGTTGTGTGACAGTCACTTCTGGTGCAACTGAAGCGCTTTGGGTTGCCATTCAGACTCTTGTTAGTCGTGGTGATGAGGTTATTGTGTTTGACCCAGCTTATGACTCTTATGAGCCCGCAGTTGAACTGGCTGGCGGTCGTTGTGTTCATATTCCCCTGGCTTCACCAGATTACAGAATAGACTGGGAGAAGGTTGCTGATTCTATTAGCTCCAGGACAAAAGCAATTATTATTAATTCGCCACATAACCCGACCGGAACTTTGTTGAGTCAGCAGGATTTGATTCAACTGACAAAACTGGTGGTAGACAACAAATTGTATTTAATTAGCGATGAAGTGTATGAATATATGACTTTTGACGGGTTACGACATGAAAGTGTTTTACGTTACCCTGAGTTATTTGAGCGAACTTTTGTGGTATCCAGTTTTGGTAAAACATTTCACTGTACTGGCTGGAAAATGGGTTATTGTACAGCGCCGGCATATTTAACTGAAGAGTTCCGGAAAATTCACCAGTATGTTACTTTTTCCAGCTTTACGCCCGCACAGCTGGGCTTAGCAGATATTCTGGCACAGTTTCCAGAGCATACCCTGGCATTGAATGATTTTTACCAGGCTAAACGTGATTTCCTGCATACCGCACTGAGTTCATCACGTTTTAAGTTACTTCCTTCGGCTGGAACCTATTTTATGCTGGTTGATTACTCCGAAATCTCTGAATTAAATGATGTTGAGTTTTGTCACTGGTTAACGAAGGAAAAAGGCGTAGCAGCTATTCCATTAAGTCCTTTTTATCAGCATTCTTCTGCGGATAAAATCATCAGGCTCTGTTTTGCGAAAAATAAAGATACGCTAAAGCTGGCAGCGGATAAATTAAGTCTGTTATAGGTTTGTGTATTCAATCGCCTGATGTGTTTAGCTATCCGGTGTATTTGGTATTTCTGTAAGTTTTATAGATAGATAGAGTGATATGAATGACAAAATCAGACAAGTTAAGCATTGCAGCTGTTCAGCTGAATATCGAATGGCTGAATGTTAATAAAAATTTAAAACATCTGGATGATATATTGCTTAATATTAAGCCGGTTGATTTGTTATTGTTACCCGAAACATTCACTACGGGATTTACTATTGATGTTGAAAGCAGTGCCGAAAAAGAAGATGGTGGTGAGGTACTTTTATGGTTACGAAAAAAATCAACGGAATTAGACTGTGTTATTGCGGGTTCTGTTTTAGTGAAGCACCAGAATAAAAAAGTTAATCGATTTTTTTGGGTCTGGCCGGATGGTAGCGTTTGTTTTTATGATAAGCGTCATCTTTTTCGACTTGGCAATGAACAAAAGTATGTTGTTCAGGGAGAAAAACGCGAAATTGTCGAAATAAATGGCGTCAGAATTTTACCGTTGGTTTGCTATGATCTACGTTTCCCGGTCTGGTCCAGAAATAAAAATGATTATGATGTTATTGTTAATGTAGCAAACTGGCCCGGTGTACGAAGAAATGTCTGGGATACTTTGTTGAAAGCCAGAGCAATGGAGAACCAGGCTTATGTGGTTGGTGTTAATCGAGTAGGGCAAGATGGAAAAGGAGTGCAGCATTCCGGAGGAACAGCGGTTTACGACTTTAATGGAAATACCTTGTCGCAGGCAAAGAATGATGAAGAGTCCATCATTTTTGCCAATCTTGATATGAATGAATTAAAACAATATAAAGCGCAGTTTCCTGCTTTTCTTGATGCCGACGAGTTCTCTATTTCTTAAAGGCTTAAATGTAAGGAAAGCTTTATTGCTTTTTTCCGGGGTTTACGACTAACCTTTTAAGTGGTTTTAAATAATTGTCTACGCCGCCAGGAAACTCTTCAAAACGTGCTGTTTTTTCCAGAGCATGGAGTGCTTTTTTGCCATCTGGATTTTTGTTCATCGCTATCAGTATTTGTTTGATTTTCTCTATTGCCAATGGTGAAAAATTTTCACGATGACTGACAACATACCTGGGGACTGTAATGGTTTTAAACAGAATGTTTAATTTGTTACGATGTTTTCCTGCCAGTTTTTTAAATTTATTCAAGCTCATGGAGCCCGCATCATGTTTGTTGCGAAGTATCCAGAACATGGTGTTTTGATCGCTTTTGGAAAATACATAGTTAATTTTGTTTTTGATTGCCAGACTCTTTTTATTGTATTTTACAAGATTGTAGCCTTTTTTTTCTAAAGCGGCTTTGGGGAGCAAATATGAAGAAGTTGAGTAATCTTGCTTAAAAACGATAGTTTTATTAATCAGATCGGTCAGGCTACTTATATTCTTGTCTTTACGCGAGAAAATTATTGAGCGATAGTCAGTCTGATTATTTTTTCGTTGTAGAAGAAATATTTCACTGCTTGATTTTGATGCGATATCCAGTGCAATGAATGGGCTGTCAAAATACAGATCGACCGCTCCTTTTTTTAGTGCGCTAATCATCTTACTGGTAGAGTCTAACGATAACACTTCAACTTTGTCATATTCTGTATTTTTCAGCTGTTCACTCAGGTAGAGTGCAAGTGGACGAAACTGTTTTTGTACTCTAGTCGGATTATTGCTAATTGTTGATATTATGAGTGTCTGAGCAGTAGCACTATGTACAATAAATAACAGTAAAAGAGTAGAAAGATATTTCATATGATATTCCTTGCTTGGGATTCCCTAAAGTGTAGTTGAATGAACGCTTATGTAGATGTTAATCCTCAAATTTTGGAATATTATTTTTTTATATATTTAAATGGAATATAAATAACATTTGGTATTACGTTTAAGCTTAAAAATAAAAGTACTAGCACTCAATTAAAAATAACGCGATAAATATAAAAGATAAAGACAATTTCTTTTATTAAAAACCAGGTGGATATTCATAAAATGCTGCTGAAAATTGAATTTATTTTTTTTCTCGCGTACTTGAATTATTGATCACTATCTATCATTCTTAACAAGGCTTCGTAATAAAGAGAATAAAAGAATTTGATGCAACCACAATTAGAGAATGTGTACAAACAGCTTAACAAAATCATTTTAGGGAAAAGTCAGCAGATAAAACTGGCACTTGTATGTTTGTTAGCCAAAGGTCACCTGTTGATTGAAGATTTGCCCGGGATGGGAAAAACGACTCTGGCACATGCGCTAGCGAAGGTAATGGGGTTAGACTTTCAACGAATTCAATTTACCAGTGATTTGCTGCCTGGTGACATACTGGGAACAGCAGTATATCAACGGAGTGATGAAACGTTTAAATTTCATAGAGGGCCAATATTTTCGCAGGTGATTCTGGCTGATGAAGTTAATCGAGCAACACCAAAATCTCAGAGTGCTTTACTGGAGGCGATGGAGGAGTGTCAGGTTACAACGGAGGGCGTGACTAGAAGTTTACCAGAACCATTTTTTGTAATAGCCACTCAAAATCCGTTTCATCAAATTGGCACTTACCCACTACCTGAATCTCAACTGGACCGCTTTTTAGTTCGAATCTCTCTTGGGTATCCTGAGCCTGAAATTGAACGATTTCTTTTTAAAGGACAGGACACTCGTGGAAAAATAGATAAACTGATACCTGCAATTGACTCTCCATCGTTGTTAGCGTTACAAAATAAAGCGGAACAGGTTACTGTTTCGGAAGGTTTGCTTGATTATTTACAGATCCTGGTTGCCAAAACTCGTAATAACCGACAGTGGGCCCATGGTTTATCTCCCAGGGGCGGCTTGGCGCTACTGAAGGCAGCTAAAGCCTGGGCATTTATTGAAGGACGAAAATTTGTATTGCCAGAGGATCTTCAGGCGGTGTGGGAACCCGTTGTTGGACATCGTTTACTGACGTTAAACACATCAACTGCCAGCAGTGAATCAATGGTCCAGCAATTAATAAAAAATACAGACGTACCAAGATAGTGCATACAACGAACAGTCTGAAAAGTTGGTCGAGAAAGTGGTTTGGCAACAGAATGCCGGTGGGAAGAGAGATAAAATTGAGTCAGAAATCAACTTATATCTGGCCAACTCGTACTGGTTATTTAATTATTTTTGTTTTATTTCTGATGCTCGTCGGGGCAACCAATTATCAGAATAACCTGGCTTTTATGTTAACTTTTTTGTTAGTGGGTATTGGTCTGGTCAGCATCATTTTTACCTTTAAAAACCTTCAGGGAATCATATTTACAGCTCTACCTGTTGATGAAGTTTTTGTTGGTCAGGTTGTTAAGATTCCAGTGAGCTTAAGTAGTGCTCAAAAACGCTCACATTTTACCATTGGAGTCGGTGAAAATGATAAATCTTGTCAGTATACTGATGTTTCAGAGCATCAGTTCAGTCAATTACAGGTTGAGTTTAGTGCAAAAAAACGAGGCCATTTTGTATTACCAAGGTTAATGGCCACCAGTGAATTTCCATTTGGGTGGTTACGCACCTGGGCATATTTTCGGTTTGATATTCCTGTCATTATTTATCCTTTGCCTGAAGAGCCAGAACCTCAGGCTTACCTGAATAGTGGACATCAAACTGATGAGGGGGAAAGTGTCCCGGGAAGCGAAGATTTGTCTGGACTAGCCGTTTACCAACCGGGAGACTCTCTTTCAAAAGTTGACTGGAAAGCTTTCGCCCGCGAAAGAGGTATGTTTGTTCGGGAATTTAGTAACTACCAGAGTAAAGACTACTGTTTCAACTGGCATGATTTTGTGGGGGTAACAGACGAGTTGCGTTTGTCATATTTGACTCATCTGGTGTTAGAGGCAGCGAAGCAGTGCGTGAGTTATTCACTTGTTTTACCTGGCAAAACGATAGGTTTTCAATCGGGTTATTCTCATCGGCAGAATTGTTTACGCTCGCTAGCACTTTACGGGTTGAATGAAGAAAACGGATTGAGCAAAAAACATGAGCTGGATAAGAAAAATACAGTTAATCCGGTAGAAGCTTCATGAGAAGTGTCAGCGCTGAAGCGCTAAAAAACAGACCGTTACCACTAATACCGATCATTGTTGCTCAGCAATGTGTTTTATTACCGCTTTATTTTTATATCCCTGTCTGGATTGCACTGTTAAATACACTGGTTGCTGGTGTTGTTATTTATTCCACAAAAAATAAGCGCTTTAAGGTTGCTCGTTGGTTAAAGTTTGTTATTACCGTGCTTGCAATTGTGGGGGTTTACCTCGTTTTTAATAAGATTTCG
This sequence comes from Kangiellaceae bacterium, assembly GCA_016743995.1. Taxonomy (GTDB): domain Bacteria; phylum Pseudomonadota; class Gammaproteobacteria; order Enterobacterales; family Kangiellaceae; genus Aliikangiella. The sequence continues at coordinate 20,306 of JADGFG010000028.1, forward strand.
GGTAAAGATGCCGGGATCTCTTTAATCGCTGCAATGTATGGGTTAAAAACCCTTGAAACAGACAAAACCAGGGATGCGAATTTGTTGTTGAGTCTTAGTTTTTTTATTCTGACTGCTGGTTTTTTGTTCAGTAGCAGCCCATTGATTGTTTTGTATCAGATAGTCCCCATTTTAGCGATTCTTAATGCTTTTGTAACCATTCATAGTTTGAATACGCAGGCGGTGTTTAAAAAGAGTTTCGTTCAGGTATTGAAGGAATCGGGTCGCTATTTGTTTGCCGGACTCCCCATCATGGGAATATTGTTTGTATTTTTCCCCCGTCTAGATGGTCCTCTATGGAGAATGCCCGGGGTCTCTCAGTCAGCCAGTGGTATTTCCGATAGAATGAGCCCGGGAGAAATAAGTGATTTGCAACTATCTGATAAAGTTGCATTTCGTGCGAGGTTTGACAAAAAGGAGCCGTCCAGTATTGATTTATATTGGCGGGTATTAACTTTAAATGAGTATGATGGACTTTACTGGTTCCATACTGATTTTTCAGAAGAGGCCATTGACTCAAAAGTTGTTCAGAAAAATAATGCCGGAGAAATAAAGGATAAAAAGCTGGCTACGTATAGCTATCAGGTGGTATTGGAACCAACAAGATTAAACTACCTGGTTTCTCTGGATAAACCAGTAAAGATGCCTTCAATGGGTAAGATAAAACAAGATTATACAACGCAAGTTGATTATCGTTTGATGAATCGAACGCGTTATCATGGGGAGTCAATTCCCGGGTTAAAAATAGAGCCAGAACTATCTGTTGAACAAAAGCTACGCTATACACAACTGCCTTCTGGTAACCCGAAGTCTCGTCAACTAGCTACAATATTACGGCTTGAAGCGTTAAACGATGAAGCTTATATCAATCAGCTGTTATCGCAGATTAACCAGGAACCGTATTTTTATACTTTAAGGCCTCCGATTATGGAGGAGGATATTGTGGATAGTTTCTGGTTTGATAAAAAGAAAGGTTTTTGTGAACATTATGCGGGTGCACTTGTTTTTCTGGCACGGGCTGCCAATATTCCAGCCAGAGTAGTGATTGGTTATCAGGGAGGAGAGAAAAATCCATTATCAGACAGTTGGCTGGTACGTTATTCCGACGCACATGCATGGACTGAGATATGGTTTGCCAGTAAAGGCTGGATCCGAATTGATCCAACAGCAGCCATAGCTAACCACAGAATAGAAAAGTCTTTACTCAATGAGTATCGACAGAGGGATTTGTTATTTGACAGTCTTGAGGCTATTGATATAGAAGAACCCGGGTTTATTAAGAATATGAGCTACTGGGCTGATAGTCTGAGTCATAACTGGAATGACTGGGTTTTGGATTTTAATAGTAAGAAGCAGTTTGATTTGTTTAAAAAACTGGGAATTTCAGGATTGAACGACAAGCAAATCATAATGCTAATGCTGGGGCTGGTGACCATATTCCTGATTATATTGAGTTTTAAAAAATTTCGCTTTGCTGTAAAAAAGGAGTCTGAGATTAGCCAGGGTTTCAGGCTAATTCAAAAGAAGATTGAAAAACAGGCTCGACTCAAGGTGACCGGTTGCGAGGGACCTCTCCAGTTAAAACAAAAGCTTATCGCTTTAAATGACCCGCAACATAACAACCTGATAAGAGTGCTGGATGAGTACATCAGACTACGCTACCAGGAGAAAGAGGCGGAATTAAAAAGTATTAACCTTTTTTTAAAGAAAACCAGGCGAATAAAGTGAAAAACAGCGATTTTATTTGTCTGTATTTTATATTTATACCCAAACTCCCTGGAAATGCAGGAATTTGGGTATATAAGAATTAACCTTTCTGCCTGAACCATTTTTATTTAAGAATGTCATAGGCTTGTCCTGAGAGCTCTGACTGAAAATCTGGATTGTCTGGTAAAATCAGTCTGTTGAACCGGCTAGTCAGAGGAAGCTTTGTTAGTGTTTATACTCAAACTCCCTGAATCCTGCATTTCCAGGGAGTTTGGGGATATTATTCTGGGGTCAGGCTAATAAATACTGACGTTTGCCCATATAGCCATCATTTTGCTTGAGTTGCCCTGTCTGGCGCAGTAACATAGCTTCCTTTTGAAGCTGAAGGTTTTGGCTGACTTTTGTAAGGTATCTGGCAAAGCTGACTTCTGGTAAAGACCGTTTTATTTAAGGCGGCTATAGAGATTGTTGATAAAAATCGCTTCTTAAACCAAGTGTCTCTTCTTTACCAGATCTCGCTTCTTTGTCAGAAGTGTATCGACCGAATTACAGGTTGACCTGAAGTAAGAAGTTACGAATTGAAGATAACTGGAGTATTAGTTTGAATTTTTTTAAAATTACGTGTTTAGTTCTGTTAAGTGTCTGCTTATCGGCTTGCAGTTACTTTTATAGCGAGGAGGGGCTGGTCAAAGATACGACTTATGAGTACCTGAATGCGCGTCAGGACAAGTCACTTAAAGTACCTTCAAATTTACACCATAAACGTAGTGTAGATTATTTTAAGGTGCCTGAAATTAAAGATAATGCAAATCAGGCTCCGATAGGAAGAGATATCAGACTGGAGGCTCCCGCACAGCTACTTGACGTTAAAGATAATATCCGAATTAAAAGAGAGTCGAAGAATCCTGCTGTTTATATTAAAGATGACAGAGAGTTTGTATGGAAAGCCGTCATAAAGCTATTTGAGCAAAATGCAATTACATTATCAGAGAATGAAAATTATGTAATAAAAACGGACTGGATAGCTTTAAAAGAAAAAGGGCTCTGGTTAGGGGTTTCGGGGAAAGAAGATGTTGATGATTATCGGGCGAAGTATAAAGTCAGCTTAAGTCATGGAGAGCTGCCAGGAGAATATCAGGTTGATGTGAAAAGAATTACTGCAGAAAAACTTGATGATGATACTGAAAAATGGGTGACTATTCCTGCTCGCTGGCAAGATTCAGCGGAAATGCTCAACCTTATAATTGCCAACTATGACATACTTTCCATTGAAAGGGAGGCGGAAAAAAGAAATGCGGTTATTGCCGGTGTGGAAGTTCAGCTAGCAAGAGATGACAATGACAATGCTGCAATTTTAACTTCTGCCGACCAGGAGACCGTCTGGAACAAATTACCTAAAGTGCTGGAGTCACTTTCTTTTGAAGTTTATGACAAAGATAAACGTTCATATACCTATTTTGTTAAGCATGAACCAGAAGAAGCAGGTTTTTTTGCTACATTATTTGATTCTGAAGATGACGAATATGAAGAGTTACCGTTGAACACCGGTGAATATCAGGTCACGGTGATTACACTGGTTGAGAAAACAGCCGTTGTTTTCAGGGACGCTCAGGGAGCACCATTGGATACCGCAACTCTTACTAAATTATTTCCATTTTTAAATAAACAATTTGCTAAAGCACAGTAAATTAATTATTGGTAGCAAGAATATAAGATCTTGGCTCAACTTAGAGTAACCTCGTTAGGTTCTGGCAGTAAAGGAAACGCAACCGTGATCGAGTCTGGTGAAACTCGGTTGCTGGTTGATTCTGGTTTTTCCTGTAAAGAGCTGGTACATAGACTCTCTTTAAGAAATATTAGCCCATCAAGCATCACCGCTGTTCTGGTGACCCATGAGCATGGAGATCATTTTAACGGTGTGCCTGCGTTCGCAAATAAATATAAAACACCTGTCTGGATGAGCCATGGTACCAGCCTGACACCAAAAGTTTCTCGATTAAAAAACTATAATATTTTTAATGGACATGAATCTTTTTTTGTTGAGCATATTGAAGTGCTTCCTGTGCCAGTACCTCATGATTCCCGAGAGGCATCTCAATTTGTATTTAAAGCTGAAAACCGGAAAGTCGGTCTGTTAACCGACTTAGGGCATATTTCACCGTTTATAAAGCGACAATTTGCGGCGTGTAATATTTTATTATTAGAATTTAATCATGATACTCATTTGTTAAATACTGGTCGCTATCCTCAAAGTCTCAAATACAGAGTCGGTGGAAACTTTGGGCATTTAAGTAACGCCCAGGCAAGCAATTTTTTAACTCAAGAAGTAACCAGTCACTTAACACATCTTATTGCTATGCATGTTAGCGAAGAAAATAATACTATGGCACTTGTTAATGAAGCGGTCGGAAATGCCTTTCCTGACGAAGTGATTAACTTTCAGATCGCCTGCCAGGAAAAAGGCTTTGAATGGATTGAGGCTGATTTACCCTCAATCACTTCATAATATTCCAGTGTAATCCGTTAGCTGGCTTTTCCATTTTAATTTAGTCAATGTTTAAAGTTTAAAAGACATGGGAACTTCAAATTCGTAAGTTTTGAGTTTTAATTCTTTGGGGATTGCCTGGAAAGGTGCTGTTTTATTAATAATTTTTTTCGCTGCTCGGTCGAGAATACGAGAACCTGACTTTTCAACCAGACTGATATTTAGTAGTTCACCATTGGAATCAATCGTTACTTTTGCAGTGACATCTCCTTGCTCATTAGCTCGGATTGCTTTAACCGGATATTTCTGGTGTTGACGAATTGCATTAATCAAATCTCGTGCGTAAGAACCTGCAATTAAATCAGCGTCAAATAAGTCTTTTCTCTTCGGTTTAGTTTTAGCTATTTTAACCGGAGTTTTTTTCTTCGTTACTTGCGCTACTTTCTTAGCAGGTGGTTTTTTTAACTCCGTTTTGGGCTTGTCAGCAATTTTTGTTTTTTTCGATGATTTTGGCGTTGTTTTACTGGGTGTTGCTTTTTTCTGGGCTTTTTTTGTTGATTGTTTCTTTTTGGCTGGTGGTTTTTTAGTGGCTTTTTTAGCTGTTTTTGTTGATTTTTTGCTAGACTTTTTCTTGATTTTTATGGGGCTAGTTGTAGCAGAGACTATTGCTGCTGCTGAAACCGCAGCAGCAGCGACGACTGGGGCATTTAAAATGACGAGGTCATCATCAAAGCGGCCATTGACTGGTTTAAGACTGTCGTATTGCTCTATATAGGTTTGTTTTCTTGTTTCAGAATCCAGTCCTCTGATGCTGGTTTTGAAGGCTTTTGTTGGCGGAATATTACCAAGCCAGACATTAAGAGCCGTTACAAAAAAAGCTGGATTCTCGATTGTCTTGAAAAGTGTACTATTTAAATAGACATTAGTTCCCTGTCCTGGAATATAGTCCAGGTTTAGTTCATCACCAGCCTGCATGTTACGCATAAATAATTGGGAAAACTCTACAATCTCATTAGTTAATGGTTGCCACTGGCTTCTTGCATTATTCATCGCCATTTTTTCTTTCCAGTGGCGAGCCAGTTTACGGTGAGAGTAACTGGACATAAAACGTAATGACATCCTGCTAGTGACATGTTCACTTTTTAACTGTTCAACATCATCAACACCGTCAGGGCCATAAAGCGCACCGATGTAAATATCGTTGCGTAGCTCCTGGTGCATTCCGATACCTATCAGTTGGAGCGTTTCGCCATTTGACAAAGAAATATTTTTTGCCGCTTGTATATTGATGCTGATAAGGTTGAATAATATAAAAAATAAAAAACTCTTTAAATTCAATAAATGACTATTGCGCATTTAATACTCCGCCAGTTTTGTTAACCCCTGATCTTGCTATTATTTTGATGTTTAACCTCCTGCCATTTTTTACTTTCGGCTTGACTTGAAAGTAACTCCTGTTTGTATCATCATTATTGATATAACGCTATCAGATATTTTTTTAATTTTTAACAAATTTTATCTCATTCTTCTTGCAGAAATAAATTTAAGTTAATGTTAATTTTAATTTTCACAGAAATACAGAAATAGTATATTATTTTATAATAACGTTTTTTTTGTTGCATGCAAGATAATTAATCTTTTCTAGCTGTGAATTACTTCAAAATATCATATTTAGAGATATGTGAATATAACCAAAATTGAATGTAAACAGGTCTAATTCTTGATAAATAATTATAAATAATTTAGTTTATTACTAAGTGGTTCCTGAAAAAGTCGATGTTTTAGTGTTTGTTATGTATCTATCTCTGTATGATATTTGTACAGGTCTAATTTAGATTTATAAAATAATTACAATAAAATCAATAGGATAGGTGGTGTCGTAGATTTTTGTCAGGTTGATTATTGTTTAGGGGTTACATCTTGAAGTCTATAAAATATCTGTTTTTTTTATTAATAGTTATCAGACCCGCTTTTGTGTTATCTGATCAGCTGCCAAGCCAGGCTGAGCTGATTGCATTACAGCGCGTTGAATTAATTGATAAGCCTGCGTTGATGATAGGGATGGGGTTAACAAAGCAGCTTAATGGAGATTTTTATATCGGTGCATTTTATCTGGATGAGTCTGTTCAATACGGTGGCGGTAAAGAATTTTTTCAAATGGATGTTCCCAGACGAATGGTTTTTAAAATTGCGTCAAAGCGGCCGGTTCACGCTAGTTCTTTTGTTCGGAATTTAATCGAAGGGATAAAAATAAATAACGAAGCAGAGAAACTTAAAGCAGAAGGTAGAAAAGTCAGACAGATAATGCGTCATTTCCATGGTAGTTTCAGAAAGGGAGATACTATCAGTTTTGATTATCACCGTAATTTTGGGGTAAGAGTCAGATTAAACGGACGAATATTGGGTCAGGTAAAGGGCTCTAATCAGCTTTATGGATTGTTGGTTAATATGTGGGTCGGTGACAGGCCTCCATCTTCTAAATTTAAAACAGGGATTATGGGCGGCAATAGTAGTGAGGATGCTGTCGGATTACTTAAGAGTTATTTCCAGCTATAACAAAGTGGTTCAGTGACATACATTAATCTCTAATATTGACTGAGCGGCCAATTTCTATATTCGGAGAGGCTTTATTTCGGTCTTTTTGTGTTTGATAAGCTTCTTTGTCCAGAATCAAATAAGATTTAAATAAGTATTGGTTGTCAACAGCAGTCATTTTTTTATCACTTCAATAATTTATGTTTACAGTTGATTTTTTCATAGATATTCTTAGTAGTTTCCTTTATACCCAAATTCTTTGAAAGTGTAGGAATTTGGCTATATTTCAATTAATAACCCTTTTCCTCTTTGGTTAATCATGTGGAGGAAATAACTGGAAGAGAGAATAAATGGCGAAGGTTCTATTGCTTGGCGCTGGATTTGTTACGGGCCCATTAGTTGATTATTTGCACAGCAAAGATCATGAAATTATTATTGGTTCTCAATTTTTACCTGAGGCTACTCAATTAGTTAATGGTAGAAAGGGGTTAACACCCTTACAGGTAGACGTTACCAATAAAAAACAATTAACTGAACTGGTTGAAAAGACAGACCTGGTTGTTTCATTTGTCCCTTTTCAATTTCATGTTTTGGTCGCACGTATCTGTATTGAGCAAAAAACTTCGATGGTTACTGCCAGTTATGCACAACCTGAGATGTTGAGTTTAAATCAGGCTGCGCTGGATGCGGACATTATCATCTTAAATGAGATAGGGGTCGATCCGGGGATTGATCATATGACTGCAATGCAGGTTATTGATCAAGCACATGATCGGGGAGAGCAGGTTGAAGCGCTCGTGTCATGGTGTGGTGGTATTCCATCTCCTGAAGCCAACAATAACCCGTTGGGTTATAAATTTTCCTGGTCACCCATGGCTGTTCTTACAGCGGTCTCAAATGATGCGAAGTACTTGAGAAACGGTCAGTTAAAGCATATTTCTGGAAATTCTCTGCTGACTTTGATGAAAGCCGTTAGTTTTAATGCCGAACTGGGTTTAAAAGGCTACGCTAACAGGGATTCATTAACTTATCAGACTCAATATGCAATTCCAGAAGTTAAAACTTTGCTGCGAGGAACGTTACGTTATCCCGGGTTTGGAAAAATTATTGATGCAGCCAAACAAACCGGATTACTTTCTGATGAAACCTTCCCGGGCAAAACTCCGGATACGTGGAAAGCGTTAATGTGTGATTTAACGGGCCTCTCAGGGACGGAGTCATTGACATCATTTTATTCAGATACGGCTATCAGCGATTGCTTTAAGTGGCTGGGCTGTTTTTCGGATGAGCCGGTGGCTGGGGATTCTCCTATTGCTGCTTTTTGTCAGTTATTGTCAGATAAATTGCAATACGAAAAAGGTGAACAGGATATGATTGCAATGCAGCATCGATTTGTCCTGGTGGATAAAAATGGAGTCAAAAAGTTTCATCGTTCAACATTAGTTGAAAAAGGCGAAGCTGGTGGTTTTTCTGCAATGGCTAAAACCGTAGGTTACCCTGCTGCGATTGCTGCAGATATGATTTTATCTGGCCAGATAACCAGAAAAGGGGTATGTATTCCTGTAACTCGTGATATTTATGAGCCTGTATTAGAAGTATTGAAAAGTGTCAACATTATGATGACTGAAGAAATTGTCGTTGATCAAAATGAAGACAGTTTTTTAAATCACCTGTAAATTAAAGGAATAGTCTGAAATGCTGGCTATACTCTGGTACGAAAAGCCAGCGTAATAAAGGTATTCAGGTAGAAGCTTTTAAATGACGAGCGGACCGTCTTAAAATGATATTTGTTAACTTATAGTTTAAGCTAATAGTATTTATTAATTGTTTCAATTTGGCTATTGAAGCTATTCAGCGTATCTTTGGCTTTCAACTGGCGCACTGGTTTTTAGTGCGCTAAACAATGAATCTTAATTTATCGAATTTTCTAATATAGGAGAAAATCATGGGAGTATTGGTCGGACGCGAAGCGCCAGATTTCACTGCAGCAGCTGTACTTGGTAATGGTGAAATTGTAGACAACTTTAATTTTAAAGAAGCTACAAAAGGTAAAAAGGCTGTTTTATTTTTCTACCCATTAGATTTTACTTTTGTATGTCCTTCTGAACTGATTGCTTTTGACCATCGTTTGGAAGAATTCACTAAACGTGGTGTTGAAGTGATTGGGGTTTCCATCGATTCACAGTTTTCTCATAACGCATGGAGAAATACCGAAGTGAATGATGGTGGTATTGGTAAAGTAGGTTATGCATTAGTTGCAGATGTTAAGCATACAATTTGTCAGGCTTATGATGTTGAACACCCTCAGGCAGGCGTTGCTTTTCGTGGTTCGTTTTTAATTGATGAAGAAGGCATGGTTCGTCACCAGGTTGTTAACGATTTACCATTAGGCCGTAATATTGATGAAATGTTACGTATGGTTGATGCGCTTCAGTTTAACCAGGAGCATGGTGAAGTTTGTCCTGCAGGTTGGAAAGAAGGTGATAAAGGAATGCAGGCTTCTACTGAAGGCGTAGCAAAATATTTGTCAGAAGAATCTGATAAATTGTAAAATTCCTGTTTAACCTGGTGTTAGAGTTACGACTCTATCACGGGAAGCAGATAAAAAAAGCCGAGCTAAGCTCGGCTTTTTTGGTGCTATTTATATACCCAGATTCCCTGCATTTACAAGGAGTTTGGGTATAGATTACTATTGGTTCAATCAGACTAACTCCCTTATCCGTGTTCTAGTTCACATAATCTCTTTCAAAACACCCGGTTAAAGCATAATTGTGCTAGCTTTAAATGTTGGGATTGAGTTTTTATACGCGAAATAAGCATTATTCCTGATGTTACGTTGAGCATTAAGAGTCTGGGGTCTTATTATGCAGTTGTACTATTTTTATGGTCGTTTAAAGCATTATTTAATCGTTATTACTGGTCTATTCTATTTTGTCAGCTTTCAGCTTTCAGCGGCCATTCCTGCTGACGTTCAAGCTGTATTTGATAGCAATGGTTGTACCGGGTGCCATGATGCAAGCGGCTCACCATCTGGCGGACTCTCGCTTGTTAATGCGACTGTTTCGGAAGTTCAGTTAGTTGATGTTAATGCTAATTGTACTGGCATTGCTAAGCGTGTTGTCAAAGGTGATCCTGATAATTCAGCCTTGTATCGAAAAATTTCAACGCAAAATCCTGGCTGCCCTGGAGCGATGCCTGCCGCAGCTGGAGTGATTAGTGCTGCCGACCAGAAAATAATCTATGACTGGATTGTTGCAATAGGCCCTGCTGCGCAGTCTGGGTTAATCGATATGGCTAGTCCGGTAGTCAATGTTAATGAAACAGAAAGTAGTGTCACTTTAACCGTTAACCGAGCGCTTGGTACTACTGGAATAGTGACTATTGATTATGCCGTTAGCAGTATTGGTGGAGATAATGCCGTTTCTCCAGATGATTATATTGCAGATACTGGCACCTTGACTTTTGCTGATGGTGAAAATGTCAAAACAATTATTGTTACTCTGGTTGATGACCTTATTTATGAAGGTGCCAGAGTTTTTAGCGTTAGTCTGAATAATATTACAGGGGGAGCTGTTGCTGGTTCACAACAGCAAACGAAAGTGACCATTGTTGATAATGAATTTCCTGCTTTGCCTGGCACTTTTCTTTTCGGTGCAGTCAATTATTCAGTAAGCGAAGCTGGCGGTTCGTTATCGGTTAATTTACTCAGAACTTTTGGGGCTACAGGAACGGTAACTGTCAACGTAGTTTCTAGTAATGGTAGTGCTACTGCTGGTATGGATTTTTCACCAGTTAATCAGACAATTGAATTTGCTGAAGGTGTAACTTCGTCAACGATTAATATTTCCGTTCTGGAAGATCTGGCAGATGAAGGTAATGAAAATTTTAATCTCAGTTTATCTGGTCCAACAAATGGTGCCTTGCTTGGTTCAGTGAGTACTGTATCTATTACTATCACCGATAATGATTCATCCGGTGGTGGAGATGGCGGGTCAGGAGGTTCTGGGGGTGGAGGCTCTGAAGGGGGGGGCAACACTGGAGGTGGTTCTGAAACCGGTGGTGCTGGAAATGATCCGGCTGTAGAAGCGGAATATTCAGCTGCTGGTAGTCTGTTTTATCTGCTGCCCTTTATGTGTGTCTTACTTCTTTTAAGAGTATTTGTTCGAGTTTAAATGGATTGCTGCATTTTTTGAGCTGTCATTAATTGATGAAAAACTGATTGATGGATAGACCACGTCTGTGGTCTATACTGATTGGTATGGTTTAGCTGGTCAGGACAATAAATATGACATTAAGATTTCCCGAAGACCCTTTATATCAACTTTTACGAAGTGAAAAAATTGATGAGTTTAATCAACAAAGAAAATCACAGAAAGCGATATCTTTTCAGGATTGTGATTTCAGAGGATTAAATTTACGTGGGCTGGATGCCTCAGGTATCAATTTTAGTGGCTGTTATTTCAGAGCCAGCGATTTACGAGGAATAGATTTTAGTCAGTCAAACCTGAACGGAGCAAGTATTGCAGCAGCTCAAATTTCAGGTTGTTTATTTCCAGTGAACATTGCCGCGGAAGAGATTATTCTTTCAGTAGAAAAGGGAACCCGAATGAGAATGAAATAACCAGAATTTTAATTCAAAATTACAATATTCACGGAACAGAGTAATTTTTGATGGTTTAGTTTATAATGCCCGAAATTATCGATAACATAACAACAAGATATTAAGGGGCCGCATTTTGGAAGCATTTAGTCAATTTTTACAATTCCTGGATTCATTTCTTGGTAGTGCAGTATATTTTCCGTATTTGTTGATTGGGACTGGAGTATTTTTCACAATATATCTTGGATTTCCACAATTTCGATATTTTTCTCATGCGACTCGAATTTTACGTGGGAAATATGCCAAAGACGATGCGCCGGGCGACACTTCTCACTTTCAGGCGTTATCAACTGCACTGTCAGGTACCGTTGGTACAGGAAATATTGGTGGCGTAGCGCTGGCAATATATTTCGGCGGGCCAGCAGCATTATTCTGGATGTGGATTACTGCATTTTTTGGAATGACAACCAAATTTGTAGAAGTGACCTTATCTCATAAATATCGAGAAAAAACTGCTGATGGAACGATGGCTGGTGGACCCATGTTTTTCATGGAAAAAAAGCTCAATATGAAATGGCTTGCTGTTATTTTTGCGGTAGCAACAGTTTTAAGTTCGTTTGGCAGTGGTAATATGCCACAGGTTAACAGTATTGCTGTCGGTCTAAACTCAACGTTCGGTATTGATAACTGGATTACTGGACTCGTTCTGGCTGTCATTTTAGGGTTTGTAATAGTCGGCGGAATTAAACGAATAGCGCTGGTTGCAGCGCGAGTTGTACCAATAATGGCTGCTATTTATATCATTGGTGCTCTGGGCGTTATTTTTGTTAATTATGAAAATGTTATTCCTTCTTTTCTGTCTATTTTCGAACATGCATTTAGTGGTAGTGCCGCAGTCGGTGGTTTTCTGGGGGCTAGTTTTGCTTATGCAATGCAGCGCGGTGTAGGAAGAGGTTTATTTTCGAATGAAGCAGGGCAGGGATCTGCTGCAATAGCACATGCTAGCGCAAAAGGGGATGAACCAGCATCAGAGGGCATGGTTTCATTATTGGAACCATTCATTGATACCATTGTGATTTGTACCATTACGGGGTTGGTTATTCTGTCATCTGGTGTCTGGAGTGAAAAGCACCAGAATGAGATGCAATATTCAGATCTTCAATATGTTCAGGGAATGTATTCAGATACCAATGAAGCGGATCGAAACAAGCTATTTAATTATCTGAACTCGACAGAGAGTGAAGAAGATAAAATATTAAAATACAGCGGAAATATTCGTGTGATAGAAGGTGTTGCTGTCACTAATGGTTTTACCTTAATTGCTGCGCGTTCCGTTGCAGAAAATGTTACTTACCAATTAAATAAAGTGGCATTTACTGGTGAGCTTGAAATTAAGGAAGGTAAACCTGTTAACTCCTCAATCGTTGTTTCAGGTAAATCTCTGATACATACGGTGAGGCTAACAACTGAAGCTTTCAAACGTGGTATTTTTGGAGACTGGGGGCAATATATTGTATCGATAGGGCTGTTACTTTTTGCTTTCAGTACGGCAATAGCCTGGTCATATTATGGTGACCGTGCAATGATCTATTTGTTGGGTGAAAAATCGGTTTTACCTTATCGTATTATTTATGTCATTGCATTTTTTCTGGCATCGGTTGTTGACTCACAGGTTATCTTTGATGTCGCTCTGATTACGGTTGCTTTAATGACCATTCCAAACTTGATAGGACTTCTTATTTTACATAAGGATATGAAAGAAACGGTTAAAAATTACTGGGTACATTTCAAAAAAAATCAGGCCGATTAAACGTTGCTGGTTACTTGAGTTGTTAAATGAACCCCATTTTAATGGGGTTTATTATTTTATAGATGTCGTTTTTATTTTTGTATATGATTGGAGACAGGTTTCCATTAGCTAATGAATAATATTTGTTGATGCGATTTCATTGATTAAATTAAACTGATCGGGTTTGAAATATGAATTATAAAGCACCTGTAGAGAATATGAGTTTTCTATTGAACCAGGTTTTTAATTTGAAAAAATCTCTGGCAGAAATAGAGTGTTTTTCTGAATTTGATGAAGATTTATATCTTGCGGTTCTGGAAGAGGCTGCAAAGTTTTCTGAAACCGTATTATATCCGATAAATCGTAGTGGTGATGAAGAAGGCTGTCTCTTTAACGACGGTGAAGTAACAACCCCTAAGGGCTTTAAAGATGCGTACTCCAGGTTTTGCGAAGGTGGATGGCAGGGGCTTTCAGGCGATCCTGAATATGGTGGGCAGGGACTACCTAAAACGCTACACATTTTAGTTGAAGAAATTCTTTATTCTGCGAACACATCATTTTGTTTATATCCCAGTTTAACCAATGGCGCTTATCACGCAATCAAAGCTCATGCTTGTGAAATCCTGAAGAAAAAATTTCTACCTGCCATGCTGGATGGTAAATGGTCTGGAGCAATGGGGTTGAC
>JADGFG010000029.1 GCA_016743995.1 Kangiellaceae bacterium
TGGATGACTTAAGGAAAAAAGTGATCTTCTTACTCGGTGGCGATGCAAAACGTTTATATAAAAATCAAAATTTTAACTTCTTGATCTAATCAATGTCGGATGTATATCGGTTTGCATTATTTTGTCAGAGTTGTAAACTGAGTACAGGCAGGCTGTTCGGAGGGATAATCCATGAGTTTCTTTCAATTATGCTTATTAACGTTCAGAAAAATTGCTTTTATATCTGTTTTACTAATATTAGTTTCTTGCGCAGGTATTTCTGGAAATGGTGATGTTTCTGTTAAAAAACAAGAGTTAATTCCGATTGTTGTTTATAAGGCATTTGGGGATAAACCGTTAATTGTCAGCGCTAACGGCATATTCCAGTTATCGCCCGTACAAGAAAGAAAGTTTCGCCGTTATATAGGGAAACAGGACACTCGGAAGGTTTCCAGAAACCAGCTGGTTTATAATTATCTGAAAGAATCGATTCAGGGTTTTAATTATCATAGTGATACTTTGACCGCAACGGATGCAGCCAGAGATAATCGAGGAAACTGTCTTTCACTGGCCATATTAACTTCTGCCTATGCTCGAATAGCTGACATAGAAATAGGCTATGAGCTGATGCAAACCCCGCCAGTTTATCAGAAACAGGGAAATACCGTTTTAACCTCGCAGCATATAAGAAGTCTGCTTTATCGCCCAAAAATATCTGATCATATAGGCATTAACTATTATTATAGAAGTGTGATTAAAGTTGACTATTTCCCGACAGACAGAGCCCGGGTTAAAAGGTCAGTGGATACGGCTGAGTTTATTTCCATGTTTTATCAGAATAAAGCCGCTGAACAAATTGTGGAAAAGAACTACAAACTTGCGTTCTGGTATATTAAGGAGTCTCTTAAATATGCTGAAGATAATCATCATGCTATAAATATGTTGGCGCTTGTTTACTCGGCCATGGGACATGAATCGGATGCTGAACGGTTTTATCGTCATGGCATTGAATTTTCGGATGAAAAACTGGAGCTGTTGAGTAACTACCATTCTTACCTTATTAAACATCACAGAATTAACGAAGCGTCTGAAATAAAGCAGGAAATTGAAAAAATCAATGAGCCAAACCCATTTGACTGGTTATCGATTGCAGATAAAGCTTTATTTCAGGGTGAGTTAAGTGAGGCATCATACTATTACAAAAAAGTTATTAAATTAGCACCCTATTTACATCAGGGGCATGCTGGACTTGGTAAAGTCGAGTTTTTAAGAGGAAACCCCGGTAAAGCAGGGCGAGCCTTTAAGAAAGCCAGGGAGTTAGCATTTGATACTGATGTTCAGAGGTTATATGATGCCAAGCGTTTCGCGTTGGCAGCTTACGTGAATAAAAATAAATAGCTGGATTGGCAAAGGTAAATCATGTCTTCAGAAACCGATTGCCTGCACTGAGTGGCTTTATGGTGCCATCTCTAATGCATTGATTTCTTTCACTTTTTTCAATAATTAATACATTTATGTGCTGCTTTGGCCTGATTATGAATCTCGTTGTTGACGAAAATCTGCTATTTTCTCAAATTATTCTTAATTGTTGTTGTATTAAATAAATCTTTGGATTACAATGCCGCTCCCGATTTGGATAAGTCCTTTTGGGGGTGCGTAGAGGTTTTTTTTTCCTCGATCGCGCAACAGGTAAAGAAGTTTACCTGTTACACGGCCTGACTTTGGTCGAACTAGAATTTGAACTGCATTCTCAGAAATGGGGGCGCAGTTTTTATATGTTTAACTCCTAACTTTGGAGATTCTTTGCATGGCTAAGCAGCGAATCCGTATACGTCTGAAAGCTTTTGATCATAAGCTGATTGACGGTTCAACAAAAGAAATTGTTGAGACTGCAAAACGCACTGGTGCTCAGGTTCGTGGTCCAATTCCACTTCCTACGCGTAAAGAGCGATATACAATTTTGGTCTCTCCGCATGTTAATAAAGATGCGCGAGATCAGTACGAAATTAGAACTCATAAGAGAATGGTTGATATTGAAGAACCTACCGAGAAGACTGTTGATGCTTTAATGAAGCTTGACCTGGCTGCTGGTGTAGATGTTCAAATTAGTCTTTCATCATCATAGTTTAAATTTTGTTTGAAAGTAGATTAAGAGCGTAGCATCGTTCCTAATTGATACGAATTAGTTGTGTCGACTTATTATAGATACAACCTATTTTAGAGGGTTTTATAAAATGGCAATCGGAATTGTTGGTCGTAAATGCGGCATGACCCGAGTGTTTGATGAAAATGGTGTATCAATACCTGTTACTGTTATTGAAGTAACACCAAATCGAATTACTCAGGTTAAGACAAAAGAAAAAGACGGTTACCAGGCGATTCAGGTTACTGCTGGCACGAAAAAAACAAATCGTGTTACTCGTCCTGAAGCTGGTCACTTTAAAAAAGCTGGTGTTGAAGCTGGTCGTGGCCTTTGGGAATTTCGCACTGACTCGCTTGATGGCTTTGAAGTAGGCACTGAAATTAAAGCAGACCTGTTTGAAGGTGGTCAGATTGTTGATGTGACTGGTACTTCGAAAGGTAAAGGTTTTCAGGGTGGTATTAAACGCTGGAACTTTACAATGCAAGACGCCACTCACGGAAACTCTGTTTCTCATAGAGCTAATGGTTCTATTGGTCAGAATCAGTCTCCGGGTAAAGTTTTTAAAGGCAAAAAAATGTCTGGTCATATGGGGGCTGAGCGTGTCACCACACAGAATCTATCTGTAGTACGTGTTGACGCTGAGCGAAATATTCTTCTAATTAAAGGTGCCGTTCCTGGCGCTACTGGTGGCAACGTTATTGTGCGACCAGCGGTTAAGGTTTAGGAGGGGATTAGAGAATGGAAATTAATTTAGCTGTAAACGGTAATGAAAAGTCATCTGCTTTACAAATTTCTGATGTTATCTTTGGACGAGAGTTTAATGAAGCTTTAGTTCACCAGGTTGTTGTCGCTTATATGGCTGGCGCGCGTTCTGGTACCAGATCTCAGAAAACAAGAAGCGATGTACGTGGTGGTGGTGCTAAGCCGTGGAACCAGAAAGGTTCTGGTCGGGCAAGGGCTGGGACTATACGTAGTCCTATCTGGAGAACTGGTGGTGTTACATTTGCTGCTCGTCCTCAAGATCATTCACAAAAAGTAAATCGTAAAATGTATCGCGGTGCTATGCAGTGTATTTTATCTGAGCTTGTTCGTCAGGAGCGTATAGTTGTTGTTGATTCATTTAATGTTGAAACACCAAAAACTAAAACGCTTATCGGTAAGTTGGGCGAATATGGTTTAACTGAAGCGCTTATCGTGACAGGCAATGTAGAAGAGAATCTTTATCTTGCTGCACGTAACTTGCATAAAGTTGATGTGCGCGATGTTCAGGCATGTGATCCTGTAAGCCTGATTGCTTTTGATAAAGTAATTATGACTGTTGATGCAGTGAAAAAATTTGAGGAGATGTGGGGATGAATCAAGAAAGAATTTTGAGCGTCTTATTAGCTCCACATGTATCTGAAAAAGCGAGCGTAGCTGCAGAAAAAGGTGAGTTTGTATTTAAAGTCGCTATCACTGCAACTAAGCTGGAAATTAAACGAGCTGTGGAAAAGTTGTTTGACGTTAAAGTTGAGCGAGTGACAACTACAGTTGTTAAAGGTAAGTCAAAGCGAACTGGTGCTGTTTCTGGACGTCGATCAAACTGGAAAAAAGCCTATGTGTCTCTGCAAGAAGGGCAAGACATTGACTTTGCTGGCGCAGAACAAGCTTAAGGGGTAATACAATGGCTCTAATGAAAGCTAAACCAACATCACCAGGTCGTCGCTTTGTTGTTCAAGTGGTTAATCCTGATTTACATAAAGGTGCGCCTCATGCTCCTTTGTTGGATAAGAAATCAAAAAATGGTGGTCGTAACAACAATGGACGAATTACTGTTCGTCATATTGGTGGCGGTCACAAGCAGCATTATCGAATTGTTGACTTCAAACGTCAAAAAGATGGTATTCCAGCGACTGTAGAGCGTCTGGAATATGATCCAAATCGTAGTGCGAATATTGCACTGGTTTTATATGCCGATGGTGAACGTCGTTATATTATCGCTCCTAAGGGCGTTAAAGCTGGTGATCAAGTTTTGTCAGGCCAGGATGCACCTATTAAAGTAGGTAACTCTTTGCCGATGAGAAATATTCCAGTAGGTAGTACTGTACATTGTGTTGAATTGAAACCTGGTAAAGGTGCTCAAGTCGCGCGAAGTGCAGGTGCCTACGTCCAGTTAGTTGCAAGAGAAGGTACCTATGTAACATTGCGTTTACGTAGTGGCGAAATGCGTAAAGTATTAGCCGATTGTCGTGCAACAATTGGGGAAGTTGGTAACGCAGAACATATGCTACGTTCACTCGGTAAAGCGGGTGCAACTAGATGGCGTGGTATTAGACCTACTGTTCGAGGCGTTGCTATGAACCCAGTCGACCATCCACATGGTGGTGGTGAGGGACGTACCTCAGGTGGCAGACATCCAGTAACTCCATGGGGTGTTCCAACTAAGGGCAAGAAGACACGTAGTAACAAGCGTACAGACAAATTAATTGTCCGTCGCCGTAACCGTAAGTAATAGAGGATAAAATCGTGCCACGTTCATTAAAAAAAGGCCCATTTATTGATCTTCATCTGCTTAAAAAAGTTGAAGACGCGGTGGCCTCAAACAATCGAAAGCCGATTAAAACCTGGTCTCGCCGATCGATGGTTTCACCAGAAATGGTTGGACTAACAATCGCCGTTCACAATGGTCGTCAACATGTTCCTGTCCTCGTTAACGAAGACATGGTAGGTCACAAGTTGGGTGAATTTGCACCAACTCGTACCTATAGAGGTCATGTTGCAGACAAAAAAGCGAAGCGATAGGAGATAATGATGGAAACTCAAGCTGTTTTACGTCATGCACGTATTTCTCCTCAGAAAGCTCGCCTTGTGGCGGACCTGATTCGAGGTTTATCAGTTGAAAAAGCGTTAAATATATTAAAGTTTAGCAATAAAAAAGCTGCTGATATTGTTAAGAAAATTTTAGATTCTGCGATAGCTAATGCTGAACACAATGATGCTGCAGATATCGATGAATTAAAAATATCTACAATTTTTGTAGATGAAGGCCCAACGCTTAAACGAATTAAAACTCGTGCAAAGGGTCGAGCGGATCGCGTATTTAAGCGTTCTTGTCATATCACCGTTAAAGTTTCGGATAACTAGGAGATAGATCCATGGGTCAAAAAGTACATCCAAATGGTATCCGTCTTGGCATCGTCAAAAAGCATAGCTCTATCTGGTATGCTGAACGCGGTGAATATGCGGATTTATTATCCAATGACATCAAGGTTCGTGAATGGCTTATGAAAAAGCTGTCTCGCGCTTCTGTGTCGAAAATTGATATTGAACGTCCTACCAAGGCTTTGCGTGTAACTATTCATACTGCCCGTCCAGGCATCGTGATTGGTAAAAAAGGCGAAGACATTGAGAAATTACGTAAAGAAGTTTCTCGAATGAGTGGTGTACAAACTCAAATTAATATTGAGCAAGTACGAAAGCCTGAATTAGATGCGCAATTAGTTGCTGACGGTATTGCTTCTCAATTAGAACGTCGAGTTATGTTTAGACGAGCTATGAAACGAGCTGTGCAAAATACTATGCGAGTCGGTGCCCAGGGTATCAAAGTTCAAGTAAGTGGTCGTTTAGGTGGTGCTGATATAGCACGTGCTGAATGGTATAGAGAAGGTCGTGTGCCGTTACATACTTTACGTGCCGACATTGACTATGCAACGGCGGAAGCTAGCACCACTTACGGAATTATTGGTGTTAAGGTCTGGATTTTCAAAGGTGAGGTATTTGGTGATCAACCACAAGAAGTGATTGAAGATAAGCCAAGAAAGAAGCCTTCCCGCGCGAAGAAAAAGTAGGGGATTAGACCATGTTACAACCAAAAAGAACTAAATTTCGTAAACAGCACACCGGTCGAAATCGTGGTGTTGCAAATCATAGCGTAAGCTTTGGTGAGTTTGGTCTTAAGGCTGCTGGACGAGGTCGTTTAACTGCTCGTCAAATTGAAGCAGCTCGTCGGGCGATGACTCGTCATATGCGTCGTCAAGGTAAAGTCTATATCAGAGTTTTTCCTGATAAGCCGATTACTAAAAAGCCCCTAGAAGTACGTATGGGTAAGGGTAAAGGAAGTGTTGAGTATTGGGTTGCACAAGTACAACCTGGTCGTATGTTATTTGAAGTTGAAGGTGTTGAAGAAAATGTGGCACGTGAGTCTTTCGAATTAGCTGCAGCAAAACTTCCTTTTAAGACAACTTTTGTTAAGCGGACGGTAATGTAATGAATGCTTCTGAGTTGAAAGAAAAAAGTGTTGAGGAGCTTCAGAACGAGCTGCTTGAATTACGTAAAGAGCAATTTAACTTGCGTATGCAAAAAGCAACTGGTCAGTCGAATCAGACTCACACGATGAAAAATGTACGTCGTGATATTGCACGCGTTAAAACTGTACTAAATCAGAAGGCAAGTTCTTCTACCGGAGAGCAAAACTAATGAGTGAGCAGAAAGTTATAAAGCGTACTCTGACTGGTAAAGTCATCAGCGACAAAATGGATAAAACCATTACCGTTAAAGTCGAGCGTCAGGTTAAGCATCCTATTTATGGTAAGTTTATAAAACGTTCTACCAAGGTGCATGCTCATGACGAAGCTAATGAGTGCAAATTAGGTGACACTGTTACAGTTGAGGAGAGCAGACCGCTTTCCAAAACAAAAACGTGGCAGTTCGTTGAGGTTGTTGAAAAAGCTAAATAGTAATTTGTATTTTTTTTTACAGGTTTTAGTTAGCTGAATCAATTGAATGATGGTATACTCCCGCTCCTTTTGTGTGGACGTCATAATATACGTCTGCTATTTCGAGCGGTAATGATTGGAGATAACCAATGATCCAGATGCAAACTACACTTGATGTTGCCGACAACAGTGGCGCACGTCGAGTTCAGTGTATTAAGGTTCTTGGAGGCTCACACCGCCGTTACGCAAGAATTGGTGATGTGATAAAAGTCAGTGTTAAAGAAGCGATCCCTCGCGGTAAGGTTAAGAAGGGTGATGTTCTTTTCGCTGTAGTCGTACGAACTAGAAAAGGGGTTCGTCGTACAGACGGGTCGCTTATTCGTTTTGATGGTAATGCGGCAGTTCTTCTGAATAGTAACAAACAGCCTATCGGTACTCGTATATTTGGACCAGTGACGCGTGAGCTTCGTGGTGACAAATTTATGAAAATTGTATCTTTAGCACCAGAAGTACTGTAGGGGGACTGACACATGCAAAAGCTTAAAACTGGCGATGAAGTCATCGTTCTTACAGGTAAGAGCAATGGACAGCGCGGTACAATCAGTAAAATTATAACTGACAAAAACCGTGTTGTTGTGGCTGGATTGAACATGATGAAAAAACATGTTCGACCTAATCCACAAGCAGGTATTCAAGGGGGCATCGTAGAAAAAGAAGCACCTATGGATATCTCAAATATTGCGATTTTTAATCCTAAAACCGGTAAAGCGGATAAAGTTGGGATTAAAATTCAGGAAGATGGAAAGCGCGTTCGAATATTTAAATCGAATGGCGAACAAGTCGATTAATTTTAATTATATTGGTGTAACTAATGGCGAAACTGCAAGACCACTATAAAGATAGTGTAATCGAGGCTTTAAGTAAAAAGTTCGGTTATAAATCTGTCATGCAAGTCCCTAAGATTACCAAGATCACATTAAATATGGGTCTGGGTGAAGCTGTAGGGGATAAAAAAGTTCTAGAGAACGCTTGTAATGACCTAACAGCAATCTCGGGCCAAAAGCCTGTTGTCACTAAAGCGCGCAAATCAATTGCGGGCTTTAAAATTCGTGATGACTACCCTATTGGTGCGAAAGTCACACTTCGTGGTGAGCGTATGTGGGAATTTATGGAACGACTCGTTTCTATAGCTATTCCCCGAATACGTGATTTCCGAGGATTAAACCCTAAGTCTTTTGACGGTCGTGGAAACTATTCTATGGGCGTAAAGGAACAAATCATTTTCCCTGAAATTGATTATGATAAGGTTGATAAAATCCGTGGTATGGATATCACTATCACAACGACTGCAACGACTGACGAAGAAGGACGTGAATTATTAAGCTCGTTCAACTTCCCAATCAAAAGCTAAGGGGTAGAAAATGGCAAAAGTATCTATGGTACAGCGAGAAGCCAAACGAGCTCGTTTGGTCGCCAAACATTCTGCAAAACGTACAGAATATAAGGCAATCATAGCTGACCTCAACAAAAGCGATGATGAACGTTGGGAAGCTCAGGTGGCATTACAAAAATTGCCGCGTGATGCGAGTCCTGTACGTCAGCGTAATCGTTGTCGTGTCACTGGTCGTCCTCACGCATATTTACGTAAGTTCGGTTTATGCCGTAACAAATTACGTGAACAGGCGATGAAGGGTAATGTACCTGGCTTAGTGAAAGCTAGCTGGTAATTGTTGGGAGAATCACTATGAGCATGCAAGATCCAATTGCAGATATGCTGACTCGTATTCGAAACGGTCAATCAGCAGGTAAAAAATCTGTAACAATGCCTTCATCTACAGTTAAAATTTCAATTGCTGAAGTTTTACAAAGTGAAGGTTACATTTCTGGTCACAATAAGACAGATGAATCAGGAAAAACTGAATTATCAATAGACCTGAAATACCACCAGGGAAGCCCGGTAATTGACACGATAAAACGTGTTAGTCGACCAGGTTTACGCATATACAAAAAATCTACTGAGCTACCTCGAGTGCTAAATGGTTTAGGTGTTGCTATTGTTTCTACGTCAAAAGGCGTAATGACAGATCGTAGTGCGCGTAAACTTGGGCATGGCGGCGAAGTTCTCTGTATTGTTTCTTAAGGAGAACGTAAATGTCTAGAGTAGCAAATAATCCAGTGGGAATACCTTCCGGAGTAACTGTAAACCTTAATGGAGCAACATTAAGTGTTAAAGGTTCAAAGGGAGAGTTAAAACAAGATATTCATGTTTCTGTTGATGTCAATGTAGAGGACAGCGCAGTGACATTTAAGGCTCGAGAAGGCGTTTCAGGTTCTAATGCCATGTCGGGTACGATGCGTTCACTTGTTAATAACATGGTTAAGGGTGTATCAGACGGGTTTGAGAAAAAGCTGTTATTAGTTGGTGTTGGTTATCGTGCCAAAGCCAAAGGTAAGGTTTTAGATTTAACCCTTGGTTTTTCTCACCCGGTAAATTACGAGTTACCTGAAGGTATTACAGTTGACACGCCTTCCAATACTGAGATAGTTGTCAAAGGTATTGATAAGCAGGCAGTCGGACAGGTAGCAGCTAATATCAGAGCTTATCGTCCACCAGAGCCTTATAAAGGTAAAGGTGTGAAATACGCGGATGAAATTATCCGTCGTAAAGAAGCTAAGAAGAAATAGGGCGGCGTTATGAATAAGAAACAAGCTAGAATTCGTCGAGCGACAAAAAGTCGTATAAAAATGAAAGAGCTGGGTGCAACTCGTTTAGTCGTGAACCGCACACCTCGTCATATTTACGCTCAGATTATTTCCGCTGATGGTGGAAAAATTTTGGCCACTGCTTCAAGTGTTGAAAAAGACATTAAGGCAGAGGGCAAGCCGACAGGAAATGTTGATACAGCTAAGGCTGTTGGTGCATTGGTCGCGCAAAGAGCAACTAAGGCTGGCGTTTCAAATGTTGCATTTGATCGCTCTGGGTTTAAATACCATGGTCGTGTAAAAGCTTTGGCTGATTCTGCACGTGAAAATGGTCTCCAGTTTTAAGGGTTAGAAAATGGCTAGACAAGAAGCAAATAATACCGATGGTATGGTGGAAAAGTTAGTCAACGTCAACCGCGTATCTAAAGTGGTAAAAGGTGGACGTATCTTCTCTTTCACTGCATTGACAGTTGTTGGCGATGGCAATGGTAAAGTTGGTTTTGGGCGAGGTAAAGCACGTGAGGTGCCTGCCGCGATTCAAAAAGCAATGGAACAAGCTCGTCGTAACATGATACAAGTGGACCTCAAAGATGGGCACACATTGCAGCATCCTATTAATGCAAGGCATGGCGCATCGAAGGTTTACATGCAGCCTGCATCGCTAGGTACTGGTGTTATCGCCGGTGGCGCAATGAGAGCGGTCTTTGACGTTGTTGGAGTACAAAATGTTTTAGCAAAAAGCATTGGTTCTACCAACCCTATAAATATTGTTCGTGCAACAATTCGTGGTTTAAAGCAGATGTTCTCTCCTGAGTCTGTTGCTTCAAAACGCGGAAAGTCTGTTGCTGAAATAATGGAGTAGATCATGGCCGACAAAAAAACTATGAAAGTAACTCAAACCAAATCGTCGATTGGCCGATTGAAAAATCATAAAGCCTGTCTGACGGGGTTAGGTTTACGTCGTATTGGCCATACTGTAGAAGTCGAAGATACGCCTTCTACAAGAGGTATGGTCAACACTATCAACTATATGATACAAGTGGAGGACTAATCATGCGTTTGAATACTCTTAGTCCTGGACAGGGCGCAAAGAAAGACGCTAAGCGAGTCGGTCGTGGTATCGGCTCTACGCTTGGCAAAACTTGTGGCCGTGGACATAAAGGTTTAAAGTCTCGTTCTGGTGGTAAGGTTAAGCCTGGCTTTGAAGGTGGACAAATGCCTTTGAAACAGAGATTACCAAAGTTCGGTTTTAAATCTCGAAAATCTCTTATTTCTGGTGAAGTACGTCTTGGTGAATTAACTAAGGTTTCTGGTGAGTCAGTTGATTTGTTATCACTGCGAGCTGCAGGTCTTATCACAAAGAATATTTTGCAAGTGAAAGTAATGTTATCTGGTTCAATTGATCGTGCAATAACAATTGGTGACGGCGTCAGAGTATCTAAAGGTGCTCAAGCTGCAATTGAAGCTGCAGGTGGAAAGGTTCAGGCATAATGGCTAAAGCTCCAATAGAAAAAAAATCAGGCGGCGGTTTAACAGAGCTCAAACAGCGTTTGCTGTTTGTGCTTACTGCAATAATCATTTTCCGCTTAGGATCGTTTGTACCTGTTCCAGGTATCGACTCTTCGGTTATGGCAGAGTTAATGACTAAACAGGCCGATACTATTCTCGCGTTATTTAACGTTTTTTCAGGAGGAGCTTTAGAAAGAGCAAGTGTTTTTGCTCTTGGAATCATGCCCTATATTACCGCATCGATTATTCTACAAGTCATGAGCTTTGTAGAACCAAAGTTGCAGGAGATAAAGAAAGAAGGAGAAGCCGGTCGACGAAAAATAAGTCAATATACCCGTTATCTTACTTTCGTTCTGGCATGTTTACAGGCTGTTGGAATAGCAACAAATTTCCCTAATTTGATGCCTGGTCTGGTACCTAATCCTGGTTTTAGCTTTTATTTTGGAGCGATAGTCAGTCTGGTTACAGGAACTATGTTCCTTATGTGGTTAGGTGAACAAATTAACGAACGTGGAATTGGTAATGGTATATCGGTACTGATATTTATTGGTATTGTTGCCGGATTACCGACTGCGATTGGACAGACATTTGAGCAAGCCAGACAAGGTGAAGGCAGCATGAACATTCTTGCTTTGCTAATTATCCTTGCTGTTGTGCTGCTGGTAACTGCTTTTGTTGTATTTATGGAGCGTGGACAACGCAGAATTGTTGTCAATTACGCCCAGAAGCAGCAGGGTAGAAGGATGTATCAGGCACAATCTTCTCATTTGCCTTTAAAGGTGAATATGGCTGGTGTAATTCCCGCAATTTTCGCTTCAAGTATCATTCTGTTTCCAGGTACCATTGCTCAGTGGATTGCTTCGGGTGGTGGAGAGGGAACGTTATGGATACAAAATATTGCCGCTCAATTAAAGCCGGGTAATCCGCTTTATATATTGATTTATGGTGCGGGTATTATGTTTTTCTGCTTTTTCTATACAGCACTCGTGTATAATCCACGTGATACTGCTGATCAGTTAAAGCGTTCTGGAGCGTTCATCCCCGGGATTCGTCCTGGAGAGCAAACCTCCAAATATATTGATAAAGTTATGACTCGACTGACATTAGTCGGTGCTATTTATATTACTGCGGTATGTTTATTGCCAGAGTTCATGATTTTGTTATGGCAGGTGCCTTTCTACTTCGGTGGAACTTCGCTATTGATTATTGTAGTCGTTATTATGGATTTCATGTCGCAGGTACAAGCACACTTGATATCCAGAGATTATGAGTCAGTATTGAAAAAGGCCAATTTTAAAAACTACGGTGCGACTGGTTTAAAGTAGCGCTTTAGAATTTGGAGTACGAAAATGAAAGTTCGAGCTTCTGTTAAAAAAATGTGCCGTGAATGTAAAGTAATTCGCAGACACGGCAGTGTAAGAGTAATTTGTACCGACCCGCGCCATAAGCAGCGTCAGGGTTAATAAGGTACTTCCTTTATATATCTCGTATAAGAGAGATTACAAATTACATTAACAGGTTGATTTTTAATCGTTGCAAGGGTATCATGTCGCGCCTTTTCGTGAGGTGGTAATCCTTGAAACTGAAATTTGGGAGTTAGTTAGATGGCCCGTATCGCTGGTATTAACATTCCAGTTAATAAGCATTCGGTAATTGCTTTAACAGCAATTTTCGGCATTGGACGTACACGCGCACAGAAAGTTTGTGCTAACGCGGATATTGAAGAAAGCCGCAAGATCAAAGATCTTGCTGAATCAGAAATTGAATCACTTCGTAACGAAGTTGCTAAGTTTACTGTTGAAGGTGACTTACGACGTGAAGTGTCTATGAACATTAAGCGCTTAATGGATCTTGGTTGTTTTCGTGGTATTCGCCACAGAAGAAGCCTTCCAGTCCGTGGACAGCGTACTAAAACCAACGCGCGTACTCGAAAGGGTCCTCGTAAACCTATTAAGAGATAGCAACTATGGCAAAAACACCTCGTTCTCGTAAAAAGGTCAAAAAGCATGTAGTTGATGGAATGGCGCATATACACGCTTCATTCAATAATACTATCGTGACAGTTACTGACCGACAAGGCAATGCATTAGCCTGGGCCACTGCTGGCGGATCAGGTTTTAGAGGATCACGTAAAAGTACCCCATTTGCGGCACAGGTTGCAGCGGATCGGGTTGCTGAAATGGTCAAAGAAATGGGCATGAAGAATATGGAAGTATTCGTCAAAGGTCCTGGACCAGGTCGTGAATCGGCTGTCCGTGCATTGAATAATGCAGGATTCAAGATCACTAACATCACTGATGTTACGCCGATCCCTCATAATGGTTGTCGCCCGCCCAAAAAGCGTCGCGTGTAACTTTAGGTACCGTTGGAGAACTGACAAATGGCAAGATATATTGGACCTAAGCTCAAGTTAGCACGTCGAGAAGGCGTAGACCTAATGCTGAAAAGCGGCGTTCGTGCTATTGAGGATAAATGTAAGATTGATCAAGTTCCTGGTGTTCATGGCGCAAGAAGAAGCCGCCTTTCGGACTATGGCGTTCAATTACGTGAAAAACAAAAAGTACGTCGTATCTATGGTGTACTTGAAAAGCAATTTAGAAATTACTATAAAGAAGCTGCTCGTCTTAAAGGCGCAACTGGTGGAAACTTGCTTCAGTTACTGGAAGCTCGTTTAGACAATGTTGTTTATCGCATGGGATTTGCGTCCACGCGTGCCGAAGCGAGACAGTTGGTTAGCCACAAGGCTATCCTGGTAAATGGTAAATCTGTCAACATACCTTCTTATAAGGTTTGTGCAACAGATGTGGTATCAGTTCGTGAGAAATCAAAAACGCAAGCTCGCATCGTTGGAGCTTTAGAACTGGCATCACAAAAAGAACGTCCTGTTTGGATTGAAGTTGATGAGAAAAAAATGGAAGGTACCTATAAGAATGCTCCTGAGCGTTCTGATTTACCAACTGACATCAATGAAAATCTAATAGTGGAATTATACTCCAAGTAACACTTGAAGAGGATTATGTATGGGCAATGTCACTGAGCTTCTGACTCCTCGTCAGATCAAAGTGGAAAATCTGGGGGAGAGAAGAGCTAAGGTAGTATTGGAACCTTTCGAAAGAGGTTTCGGTCATACGCTTGGTAATTCGCTGCGTAGAATTTTACTCTCATCTATGTCGGGTTGCGCGGTAGTTGAAGTTGAAATTGACGGAGTTCTTCACGAATACACCACGATTGATAGTGTTAAAGAAGATGTAATTGATATACTACTAAACCTTAAGAATCTGGCAATTCGTCTGGAAGATAAAGATGAAGCAACCTTAATTCTTCAGAAGCAGGGTGAAGGCCCTGTAACTGCGGCTGACATAGAAGAGCAAGCAGGTGTTGAGATTGTAAATCCTGACCAGCATATTGCGACTTTGACTCAGAAAGGTTCTTTAAGTATGCGTTTAATCGTCAAAAAAGGACGTGGCTACGAGCCAGCCGCAGCAAGAAAGAACAATGAAGATGAAGACCTGACTATAGGGCGTTTACAATTAGATGCTTCTTTCAGTCCTGTTATCAGAGTTTCTTATGTTGTTGATTCTGCTCGAGTTGAGCAACGTACTAATCTTGATAAGCTTGTTTTAGATTTAGAAACCAATGGTACAATTGAGCCTGAAGAAGCTATTCGTCGTTGTGCGACAATTCTTCAGCAACAGTTATCTGCCTTTGTTGATCTTAAAGATGAAAAACAAGCTGAACCAGAAAGTGAAGAACCAGAAGTTGACCCAATTCTTCTTCGCCCTGTCGATGATCTCGAGTTAACAGTTCGTAGTGCTAATTGTCTTAAAACTGAAAATATTCACTATATTGGTGATTTGATTCAGAGAACAGAAGTTGAGTTGCTTAAAACACCAAATCTTGGTAAAAAGTCGCTAACTGAAATCAAAGACGTATTAGCCTCCAGGGGTCTATCGTTAGGAATGAGACTGGAAAATTGGCCGCCATCAAGTATTCTTGACGACGCATAATTCAGTCTTAGGTAAAAGTAGTTTAATAAAACCCTGTTCTTTTGCGCAGGGTTTTATTGTTTAGAAATACTCAGGAAAAACCTGACAAATAACATTAATCAAATAATATCAGTACTATTGCAGGCTGGTAAGTTAAAAGGTAATTAAAATGCGCCATCGTCAAAGCGGTCGTCAATTAAACCGAAATTCTAGCCACAGGCAGGCTATGTTTCGTAACATGTCAGTATCATTAATTGAGCATGAGCTCGTTAAAACTACTGTAGCCAAGGCAAAAGAGCTTCGTCGAGTCGTTGAGCCTTTAATAACTCTGGCAAAAGAGGATAGCGTCGCTAATCGTCGTCTCGCGTTTTCTCGTACGCGAAGTAAAGCTGCGGTTGGGAAACTGTTTGATGAACTAGGTCCTCGTTATGAACAACGTCCGGGCGGTTATTTGAGAATAGTCAAAGCTGGTTTTCGTGCTGGTGATAAGGCGCCTGTTGCTTACGTTGAGTTAGTAGACAGACCAATTATCGAAGAAGAAGCTGAGCAGCCGGAAGAAGTAGAAACAGAAGATTAAGAATACAGTTTTAAAATTTTAGCCGGAACTATTAGTTCCGGCTTTTTTTTGTCTTTAAAAAATTAAAGGTAAAGAAAGCGCTGCCAGTCAGGCACATCAGTAAAGCGCCGAATTGTGAGCCGGACATTCCCAATAGTTTATGCGGGTTAATGCTGATAAATTCAATCATAAACCGACACCCCCCCCATAAAAGCAGCAATAAAAAGAACTGGCTGTATGCCGTGTTACTCTTTTTCGAGTAGATATGTAAGCAAAAATAAATCAAAATGGAATAGGCAATTTCATACAAAGGTAACGGATGAACCATTTGCCCAGCTTGTGTCGGTTGTACACCATGAGGGAATGCCATTGCCCAGGGGAGCGTGGAGTTTTGTCCGTAGCAATCATCACCCGATAGAAAGCAGCCTGCCCTGGCAATTGCATAAGCAATAATTGCCGCTGGTGCTGCTGCGTCTAGCAATACTTCGGGCTTTACCCTGGAAAAACGTGCAAAAATTAGTATAACAATAATTGCGGCAAGAATAGCGCCCTGGCTGGAAAAACCAGTTCCGCTGGTTAATGTTTCGGACCAGCTTGTAGAAATATTTTCAGGATTTTTAATCAGAAACATTAATTTTGCGCCAGTTACAGAAAAAACTAATAACAGAATAATGAGTAAATCGGGCTTAAAAGACGTTTTTGTTAGTTTGTTTAGTCTGTGTAAATACATATGCCGCCCAACGAGATAGGCAATAGCTAGCATCACACCGTAAGAGCCGAGAGTAATGGAGTCAGTTTGTAATAAGTAAGGGTACATAGTTAATTAGCACTTCGTCTTAGGCATTGGGGTACAAAATATATTGATTTTTTCTCTCGCAATTATAGGTTTTAGGTGAGATATGTTAAAGGTTCTAAACGCGGTTGTCTAAAATTGAGAAGCTTTTGTTGAAAAGGCAACACTATTGAGCTATTTTTAACATTCAGAATAGTATGAATTAACATACATAGATAACAAGGAGGCGTGAAATGAATGTAGTCGCTGTAAATCGAATGATAGAAGCCATGTCTCGGTACCCGGCAGCAGAAGACCACCTTAACGGTTGGTATCAAATTTTAAGCATGGGGACTTTTGCTTCTGAAGAGGCACTGAGAGATACCTTTGGTAATATGAAAGGCTTTAATTATAAGTTCAGGTTTCCAATTCCGGAAACACAACTTCTTGTTCATACTTTAATCAATTTCGAGTCTCAGGTTGCTTATATTGAAGAAATAAAGCCTGGTAATCGTTAAAGGAGGTTTATGATGCGAGAATCTCTGGAAAAAGCAGTTCAAAGCTGGCACAAGGTTTCACCATTGGTTGAGCCACCAATCGATCGGGAAGATTACGAGTCGTTATTGTTTAATATCAGGGATGCAATGGCGCTTGTTCAAAATCGCTCAAGTAGTCCTTTATCTGGCTTAATCAAGGCTATGGCTAGAGCAGCAAAAGATTATGAAGAAATTCATCTGTTAAAAGGCCAGGGAGGTGCGTTACTGGCTTTAAAATACCTGATCAGGTTACATTCTATTAAGCAATCAGAGCTAAAAGAAGTGGGTAGTCAGGGAGTAGTGTCTGAGATATTGAGTGGTAAACGAACATTGACTTTAAAGCATGTCAAAGAGCTCGCAAAGAAATTCAAAGTTTCGCCCAATGTATTTATTGATTGTAATGAAGAATACATTGAAACTGATAAAAAGTCAGATTTGACCGAGTCTTGTGTCATGGAAGATGCCTGACTCGAAGTAGTGCTGATTTGTATAGCTTGTTCATCTAATCTATAGGGAACTTAATATTAGCTTGCTGATATAATGTAATTTGTTATTCTGTCTGTTGATTAAATAATAACAATTTACTGTAGATTGAATGATAGAAAGCGCACTTACCTTTATTGAGCAAAATTCCCAATGGGCTGTCTGGCTCATTTTTATTATTGCTTTTATGGAATCGATCTTTATTCTTGGTTTATTAATGCCTGGTTGGATTTTGCTGGTCGGAGTGGGGGCTCTGGTGGGGTCTGACGTTCTTGAGTTTTATCCCGTTGTTTTTTCTGCTTGTCTGGGCGCTATTCTGGGAGAGTATCTGAGTTATTTACTGGGATATTACCTTCACGACAAAATACTGTTAATGCCCATGGTTAAGCGACATCAGTCTATGATTGATTATAGCCGAACATTTTTTCATAAGCATGGCATTGCCGGAGTTTTTATCGGTCGTTTTTTTGGGCCAACTCGCGCGTTTATTCCTTTTCTGGCTGCCATTTCTGATATGAGGCATTTTACCTTTGTCTGGGTGAATATTGTATCAGGTATTTTGTGGGCCCCACTTTACCTGGTTCCTGGAATTCTTGCAGGAGCCGCATTTAAACTGGATAAAGAAACCAGTTATACTCTCATTTTTATACTGGCTTTATTATTTGCTGTTTTTTTTCTGGTAACAAAATATAGTCAGAAATTTTTACGATTAGTTCGAGAAAAGAAATTGAGATTGAATAATTTTATTGAGCTTTTATTAGCGTGGAGTATCATGCTTGTATCAGTCTCCATATTTATTCAATCGCCTTATTGGAGTCTTCTGAAAAATATTTTTATCATTACATTACAGAAAATATAGTTATTATAATCACGCATACCATTTTTTATAATTTATAACATTGATGTAAATGATTGTTCCTTGAAATTCAGATCTGAAGTTTAAATTCCAAGTAACTGCTTTTTGATGTTGGGCGGAGTGAGCGGCCATGTTTCAATCGTTTCGTAGAAAACACCATTTTTAGATTGAATCGATGCCATCAAACTAATTTCATTAACCTGAATTGTAGCGTCAAGTGTTGAATTTTCTTTTGAAGTTTTTTCGACCTGACGAAACAATGTAATATGTGGAGTATAGGTTTTTTTGTCAAACTGAAAATATCCGGTTTCGGCAACTTGTTGTTCTATATATTTTTTACAGGAAACGAGTTGGAGGAGTGGCTTTGATAGTGATAATGCCAGTACTTGTGGTTTAGGCCAGTAGATAAGTGGACCCAGGCTGACTTCAAATGAAGGGACTGGAATTGAAATTAAAGAATCTAGAATTTTTTCCAGAATTTTATCACTGACCTGACCCAGAAAGCTGAGTGTAATATGAAAGTTACTCCCCGCTACCGGTTTAGCAATTATATCAGACATATTGCTCTGATAATTCAGCAGTTGTTTTTTCAAGTTTGTGTTGAGTTCTACCGCAAAAAATAATCGGTGTTTATTTACTTTTCTTTTATGCCGTGATTTCAGTGAGTTAACTCCAGTAAGGGTTAGATTTAAATGCCGATTTTCGAGTTTGAGCAATAGCTTCCAGGACAGGTTGATTCAGTTTGGCTAGCCACTCTTCGGCCTCATCTCTTGGATGAGTTTCCAGTTGCAATTCAAAAATATAATCATTGGCCTGTAACTCTCGAATACCATTAAGCATGTCAAGCCAGGGCTGTCTGTATGACAAGCGTTTCTGGGTGTCAAATAAGCCACCAAAGAAAAGCCCTGTATCCAGAGCACGGCGAATTCGCGCTATCATTTTGTAATAATCTTGCGGTGAGAGATCCTGTTTAGGGCCAAGGTCACGTTTTAAATCTTTGAGCATATGATCGAGCTGTTTTCTTGCATAATCGACAATGGGTGTTTCGAGAGTACCTTTCTGCTTTTCAGGGATATATTTTCTCCACTCCTGGAAGAATAGCCATTCAGACATATTCAGCATCATCAAATTATATCGTTGAGTGGAGAGTAGCGTTTTAAATTCACTGATAGCAGTTTCTGCTTCCAGTTGAATTTTTTTCTGTTGTTCTCCTACCAGATCCCAATCTGCTTTTCTTTTTAAATATTGAGATAAATAGCGCATGTGCTTAGCAGCATCTACAACTGGCCTCATGGCATTGGCAAGCCACGCCCAGTTTTTTCTTAAGTCATGTGTGGCTTGCCTGGGGATCAGGCTACCAAAGACCATGTACATGTGTTGAAGGTAAATCAGGGCACGGTACATTTCCAGTATGGCTGAGTGAGCGTTCTTTTTATCCAGGTAAAGCTCATAATGCTGCCAATGACGTAAGCCTGATGAGCAAATGTACTCAAAAACTTTTTCTGATGCGACTCCCTGACTAAGTTCCGCGACCTGCATTTTGTAATCACCTGGCGTTAGCTTTTTGCAAAGGCTGTAACCACGACTGGCTTTGCTCGCATTATAAAGGGTTAGATCCAGCTCTTTGATAAGGTAACGACCAATGGCAAAAATATATTCAGCGCTGCCTTCAATCAGTTCCAGTTCAACTTCGCAAATATCAATGCTCGCATTATCTGCTGAAATTATTCCTTTATCTAACGCTATCTCAATTTTAGTTCCATCAGAAAACGCGACAACGCAGGTTGATCGATAAAAGTTAGTATTAAAGCAAGGATGAAATTCACCACCTTCCTCAAAAGCCTCTTCCACCAGAATCTGCAGGTAAGGTTCTGTGATACGTGTAATATCCAGTTGCTCACTTTCAATTTCTACTTCATCTTCATTTCGCTGATGAAGTCCCCCTACCGCTTTGCCTGATGATTTGACGGTTTGAATAAACTGATCATCAATTTGTCTGATCCGCATTCCAATTTTCATTTCTCGTAAATTGAAATTCTCGGTATCAAAGTAGGTATTATTTAGCAGAGCGGTTTCCCAGTCGCTTTGAGATGCGGCACCTGGAAAGTCTAACTCTCTGATTTTACTTATTTTTTCTGGAGTAGCGGCAAGCTTTAACTCGAGTTCGCGAGCCATAAAGGTTGGTCCGTTTGTACATAGATTTTGTTATTTAACCATTCATCATTGCTTTTGTCATTATCCGTGAGCCCTGATCGTGTAAATTTATTCTGTTTTAAGGGAAAGCATAGAAAAAAGCTTTGTTTGCTAAAATAATAATCAACTCTACGGGTTACTTCCTTTATTATTATAAAACGTGATGCTGGTTGGTTTTCTTCATAGTGACAATTTCGTACAATAGAAGAACTCCAGAGTCTGTTCATGTCGCAGGATTAGCCGGGTTGGACATTTAATAGCCCGTAGCTGATTCTGAATGAGCTGCTCAACTAATTATAACGAATAATGGTTAATTTTTAATGAAATCTCTTTTTTATAATATCGTTTTTTTAGCGATGATTAGTTTGTTGTTATTTAACGCTCCCGCTTTTGCAGAAACAGCCTATATTGACGATAAAACCAAAATCTGGTCCAGAACAGGCCCGTCTAACGCGTTCAAAGTAAAATATAAGCTGGCACCAGGCACTAAGTTTGATATTTTACAAAAAGATGAGGCGTCGGGATTTGTTCAAATCCGTGATGAGTCAGGTCGAGTTTCCTGGCTTAATCCTCAATACCTGAGTAAAACACCGACAGCCGGTCTTTTATTGTCAGGTGCGCAGTCTAAAATTCAGAAATTACAGGAAGAACATGCGTTAAAAGTGCAATCACTGGAAAGGCAACTGAATGAATTACAGCCATTACAGGGAACGAACCAGAACTTACAAGGTGACCTGGCTAAATTAAATGCTACTTATGAACAGTTAAGTCAGGAAAATCAGATTCATCGTGGTCGATTTAAACGGGAAGTCTTTTTTTCCGGTGCGGTGGTTTTCGTTGCGGGTATGTTACTG
This sequence comes from Kangiellaceae bacterium, assembly GCA_016743995.1. GTDB lineage: Bacteria > Pseudomonadota > Gammaproteobacteria > Enterobacterales > Kangiellaceae > Aliikangiella. Next base: position 21,265 of record JADGFG010000029.1, read on the forward strand.
GGCTGGATATTAAGTAAGCTTGGTGGTCGAAAGCGAAACGATAGCTGGAGTTAGTGATTGAAGTGTTTTAAGTCATGAATTCGAATGCTGATAGTTCTGGTAGTCTAAAACAAGCTGAGATCAGTCTGGCATCGGGGGGACGGGTACACCCTGATTTTCTGTCTCACGCCCGCAAAAGTTATCTGACTGAGGTACAGCAGGAAGCTTTTTTACAAGCTTGCGGCAGACCATTAAGGCCAGCTGTCAGAGTTAATCGATTAAAAATAAGTTTGTCAGCGTTTAAACAGATTGCCAGTCGCTATGACTGGCAGCTAACAGAAATTCCCTGGTGTGATTGTGGCTTCTGGGTTGATGAGAGTCGAAGCCAGAGCTCCCTTTCTCTGGGTAATACGCCCGAGCATATTGAAGGTCTGTTTTACATTCAGGAGGCCAGTTCAATGTTGCCTCCGGTTGCTTTGTTTGCAAGCAGAATTGAAAAGCCGTTGAACGACTGGCTGGTGGTTGACTTAGCTGCTGCACCGGGTTCAAAAACGACTCAACTGGCAGCAGAGATGAATAATCAGGGTATTATTCTGGCCAATGAATTATCTGCCAGCCGACTAAAAAGTATGCATGCTAATCTGGTTCGCTGTGGTGTTATTAACACCTGTGTGTCTCATCAGGATGCCGCCAACATTGGACACGCACTTCCTGAGACCTTTGATTATGTTCTGCTCGATGCGCCCTGTGGCGGTGAGGGGACTGTCAGAAAAGATATCAGGGCATTACAGAACTGGCGGCTGGATAAAGTGCAAGAGATAGCCCGATTACAAAAAATACTTATTTTGTCCGCCTACAAAGCATTAAAACCCGGCGGAATAATGGTTTATTCAACCTGTACGCTATCGCCAGAAGAAAATCATCAGGTTGCTGAATATCTGTTAGAAAACAGCGACGCAAAAGTGATGTCTTTAGTGTCATTATTTCCTGAAGCAGAGAAAGCGAGTACGGCAGAAGGCTACCTGCATCTGATGCCACAGTTATTTGACAGCGAAGGTTTTTTTGTTGCCCGTTTTCAAAAACCTTTCAACACTGGTGAAAGTGATGTTAAACCAGTCGCCAGGTACAATTCTCCTTTTAAACCGGTAACCCGAAAAATCAGAACAATGATCGGTGACTATTTTTCGCAGCAGTTTGGTGTTGATATCATTCCAGAAGGTTTCAACCTGATGCAGCGAGATAAAGAAATCTGGTTATTTCCAGCTAAGATTGAGAGTTTATCACCCTTTATTAAAATTAACCGGACGGGGATCCGGGTCGCTCAGGTTTTTCCTGGTAAAGTCCGCTCTACCTATGAGTTTGCCAGTTGTTTTGGTCACCAGGCCAGCAAAAATATTGTACCGATTAATCAGGCGCAGGCTGCTCAGTATTATCAGGGCAGAAATATTGAGCTGGATGATTCTGAATTGGCTAATACGGAACTGGCTAGTACGGAACGGGTAACAAGCAAATTAATGTCATATAAAGGCGAAGTACTGTTACAACATCAGAACTGGATTCTTGACGTGGCACAGCTTAATCAGGGGAAAATAAAAAACTCACTACCACGGGATCTGGTTAAAGATAATTACGTCTTTTAAAAAAGCCGGGAAAGTTTACCTCTGTCAGAAATACCGGCTTGTTCAATTTTATTAAAGCGTTACTGAGTCAAGGTTAACCGGTAAAGGAGCATCGAGGTATTCTCCCAGTATTCTCAATAATTCATACTCATTTTTATCAATGTTGTTGTCGTTATTAACAATTTCTACACACAAAGTAATAAAATCTTTTTTTAGTAAAGGGTGCAGCTGACTGATTTTGCTCAGTGCTTTACCAAGTGTTGCCGGTAAAAATATTTCTTTTGATAATGGCGTTGGCGGTATACCCAGTAATTTCAGTTGAGTATCAAACTGCTTCTGGCTGTCGCTACTATCAATTTGACTGTGCAAATAAAGAAGAGAAAAGAACTGTATGACTTCTGTTTCAATTTTCTTAAAGCTAGACAGGGTTCTGGCAGGCTTTCGGCTGGGCAATGCTCGTTTTACTGCACTGATATAAATCATAAACTCTGACAGCTTAACTTGTTTATCATGGTTAACAACCCGGCTAAGGGTCGCAACAAAATCTTTATTGACATCTACCTCTCGTTGTTCAATTCTGGCCAGCGCAATGTCTAGTAACGCATGTTGTTGTTGATAATTTAACAGGCCGATACTGCGACTCAGGCGTTTAATCTGGTTCAGTTTTTTTATGGTTTTTATCTGGGGAATGCTGGTGTCTGTGTGGCTGAATAATAATGCGATGATCAAGTCACCGGCTGTCATTTCTGATTGCTGGCCTCGCGCGATAGCCAGAAGCTCACCAGGGAGCTGTTGAACCAGTTGGTGAGCTGCCTGGATATGAAGTGACGAAACCGCACCAATCTGATTAATAACCGCCTGTGATGAGGAAGGCTGACTCTTTTTATCAGTTGCTGCTATGTTGTTATTTAAGACGTCATTTATTCCCTGATTTGAGCGAGTTATACCTGAGTTTTCTGATGAAAATGAGCTGAAATCTGACGGAACTGTCTGTTGATCTGATTTTTGTTGATCTGAGCTCTTTTTATTTCTGGTATAAGACAGGTTTCGGTAATACCGCGGGTTAACCGCTTTAATTCTTGCTTCAATCGGTGGATGCGTTGCCAGCATTTTAAAAAAGCCATGTTTGATTGATTCTCCAAAGCATAAGTGACTCATTTCTTCTGCTTTACCGGTATTCAGCAAGGCACCATTCTGATGTTGTGAAATTTTAAATAGCGCGCCACAGATCCCTTCTTTGTCGCGGGTGTATTGAACCGCTGAAGCATCGGCCAGAAATTCTCGCTGGCGTGAAATAGCAGCTTTTATCAGCCGTCCAAAAAACAGGCCGATATAACCAATCGCTAATAATCCCAGGCCAAGAACAAAGGTCAGACTACTACTGCCTTTGTTTTTACTGGAAGTGCTGGAAAAGTGGCTGGAGTGATGGTGTCTGTTTCGGTTTGTATAGAATATTGAGCGAAGGCTAGAATGTCCCAGCTGGCCAATGACCAGTATGCCCGCCAGAATGCCTATTAATTTGACATTAATGCGCATATCACCGTGAAAAATATGGCTGTATTCATGAGCAATAACCGCCTGTAGTTCCTGCCGGTTTAGTGATTCCAGCAAACCCTGAGTAACGACCAGAATAGTGTTTGACGGCTCCAGACCGGCAACAAAGGCATTGATACCCTGTTCCTCTTTCATAATAAAAATTTTCGGCATGCTCACGCCAGAAGCAATTGACATCTCTTCAACCACGTTTATCAGTCTTTGTTGCTGATTATCTTTTGTGCTCAGGTTAACCGCTGTTGCATTAACCATTTTTGCAATGGCATCCGGGCTGGATTTTAACTGCAGTGTTCTTCGTATACTGGTAAACAGAATGATAGCGACTGTGACCAGGGTGATTATCAGCGCATAGGGTTCATCAAAAAACCACACCTGGGCCGTCATCTGATAACCATAGGCGGCATAAATCAATAAATTAACGGCCAGAATAATGAGCAACACCGCTGCAGCAAATAATACAACCAGTACTCTGGTTTGTGTTCTGGCTTTATCTTGTAATGCAAAAAAATCCATCGATTAAACCGCGTAATTAATTAAACGAAACTTTAACAGGTTTGCGTGCTGCGGGTTCTTCCATCTCAAGTAACTGGGCGGCAATAAAGCCATAAAAGTTAGCAATAATGTTACTCGGAAACTGCTCTCTCAGGATATTATATTGCATGACACTATCATTAAAAGACTGGCGCGCAAATGAAACCTTATTTTCGGTACTGGTCAGTTCTTCCATCAGGTTATTCATGGATTCATTGGCCTTTAAATCTGGATAAGATTCAGAAAGTGCAAAAAATTTCCCAAGAGAACCAGATAGCAAAGTCTCGGCAGCAGCCAGTTCTTTCATGGATGAAGGGTCGCCCGGGTTGCTGGCCGCATTTTTGTTAGCCTGTGCTGCGGAGTTTCTGGCCTGAATAACCGCTTGTAAGGTTTCTTTCTCATGCTTCATATAACCTTTTGCTGTTTCCACCAGATTAGGGATGAGATCATAACGCCGGGTTAGCTGAACATCGATTTGTGCGAAGGCATTCTTATAGCGATTTTTATAAGCCACCAGTTTGTTATACAGGCTGACAAGATAAAAAACAGTAATGATGATGAAGCCAATAAAAATCCAGAATTCCATATTGTAATCCTCAAAACCTTATTGTTGGTTTTATTTAAGTTAAAAAGTCATTGTAAAGCGAGTTGGTCGGGTTAGCGCAGGTTATCAATGTCACGTTTTAACGCGTAACCCTTGTCGGTAACAATTGCTTCAAGTACATTAACACGTTCTTCAAGCTTTTCCAGGTTCTCCAGCCGATTTTCAAGGTGACTTAAGTCAACTGGCGGCGCCTTGCGTTTTTTCAGAAGTTCTTTTATCAATCCGGCAATAATCGCTGTTATCGCAATAATCGTAATTAACTCAAATAGGCGCATGGTTACATTCCTGTGTTGTCTGACTGAAAGCTGCGTATTCTGTGTCGTTCAGAATGATAGTCAGTCAGTCTGGGGATATATTTATTCCCGTGAATCTTCAAGTCCTGCTCGTATGGGTATATATTAACAATATAACGTAATTAACCCATAGGTTAGCGCATATTTGCTAACAACCCTCAATATAGCGAGCCATTATGGTGACAAACTTATATCTGCCCAATACAGACTGGGATAATGCTCAGACAAGATTAAAAACGCTCTTAAGTGACCAATTATTCCAGAAACTGAAAGATATTTCTGAGATTAGCTGTTTTGTTCGAGAAATTTTCTGTGCCTACCCGGAATTTGCTGCAACAGCACTAAACTGGCAGGTACAGGTGAAAGACAAAGTCTTTCGGGCGGAAATTATTCACCAGTTTGAACAATTTTGTGATATTTCTGATGTAGATGAAGCCCGCGTTATGCAACTGTTGCGCCTGTTCAGACGAACCCAGTCTGCAGCAATAGCAGTACTTGAACTGTCTCGTGAAATGCCTGTTGATTCCAGTAGTTTAAGAATTTCTCTACTGGCTGACTGCTTAATTTCTGCAGCCCGCTACTGGTGTCATCAACAGGCCTGTTTGCGCTTTGGTAAGCCCGAACCTGGCCCGTCAGGAGAATCTGAATTACTCATTCTGGCTATGGGCAAGCTTGGCGGACTCGAACTGAATTTTTCTTCGGATATCGATTTAATTTTTTTCTACCCTGAAGACGGAATGACTTCTGTGAACGAATTTCCGGATGCACGTCAGGTTGATAATTCTCGTTTTTTCAGATACGTGGCCACTCAACTGATCAAGCTGCTGGATGAAGCGACGCAGGATGGTTTTGTCTTCCGGGTGGATATGCGGTTACGTCCCTATGGTGAGTCCGGGGCTATTGTTATGTCGCTAACTCAGGCAGAAGAGTATTATCAGGAACAGGGACGCGAATGGGAGCGCTTTGCCATGTTGCGCGCACGAATAACAAGCGGTAGTAGTGATGATCGTGTTTTTCTGAATAACATTATTCAACCCTTCTCTTTTCGGCGTTATGTTGATTACGGTGTCATTGATTCCATTCGTTCAATGAAGCAGATGATTTTACGAGAAGTCAGAAGAAAAGGACTGACTAATAATATTAAACTGGGCGCCGGAGGCATCAGAGAAGTTGAGTTTATCGTTCAGTCATTACAGCTTATTCAGGGAGGAAGAGATAAACGACTTCAGGAAAAAAATACACTGAAAGTTCTGCCTTTGTTAGTTGATGCCAAACTGCTGGCTGCCAGTACCGCAGACGAGCTGTCTGGGGCTTACCGGTTTTTAAGGCGGCTGGAGCACTGCATTCAAGAGCTGGCTGAAAAACAGACTCAGCAATTACCCGAAAATGAACAGGAGCAGCAGTCCCTCGTTATAGCAATGAATGTGAAAGACTGGGCAGAGTTGTTAGCGCAGTTGAGTGAGGTTCAGCAACGGGTGAATCATTGTTTTACTGAGCTTTTTGATGAAGAGCAACGAGAAGAAGCCTTGCAGCAGGATGATTTCTTTCAATCGCTGGCAGAAGGGCATGTGAGCGCCTGTCAGTTGCAGAATAAATTAAAAACACAACATCAGCTGGTGTTGTCAGAAAAAGTTGCTTCTGAGTTTATTCAGCGAGTGAATTTGTTTTTAGAGCAGCAAACGGTAAAAAATCTGTCGAGTCGTGGAACAAGGCGGCTCAGTGCTTTTTTTCCCGCTTTATTAGTACGCTGTCTGTTGTGCGAGTCACCCGTTATGGCTTTAAATCGTCTGCTAAAAGTGATTCAGGCCATTTTAAAACGAACCGCTTACCTGGAATTATTCGCAGAAAATCCGCCCATTCTTCAGCAACTTGTTGATCTGGCAGGACGCAGTGACTGGGTGGTCAGGCGTCTTTCTGATTATCCGATACTTTTTGATGAGTTATTATATCCCAACAGTTTATATGAACCGCTGCAAGCAGGAGACTTAAAGTCTGAATTACAGCAGGCATTATTAAGAGCGGATGAGTCCGATGAAGAGGAATTACTGGATACCCTCAGAACTTTCAAGCAGACCAATGAGCTAAGAGTCGCAGCGGCATTACTGGCCGAGCGTCTTAATATTTCTCAGGTCAGTCGTTATCTGACACAGCTGGCTGAGGTTATCTTGCAATCTTCGCTAGATCTCTGCTGGAACTTGCTAAGACTAAAATATGGATTACCTGCCGGGTTATCAGGACAACCGGGAGATTATGGTTTTGCAATAGTGGGTTATGGAAAACTGGGCGGCGAAGAGTTAGGCTTTGGCTCTGATCTGGATCTGGTCTTTTTATATAACCAGTCAGTTGATGGCGTAACGACCGGTAAGCGAGCGATTAGTTGTAGCCGGTTTTATACCCGTCTTGCGCAAAAACTGATTCATTTTTTATCGATTCGAACAAACCTGGGGTTTCTTTATGAGGTTGATATGCGGTTAAGGCCATCCGGTGCTTCTGGCTTGCTGGTCAGTCATATTGACGCTTATCATGAGTATCAGACTGAGTCTGCATGGACCTGGGAACATCAGGCGTTGGTGAGAGCAAGGTATGTGGCTGGCGATATCAATCTGAAAGTGGAATTTGAGCTGGTGAGACAGAAAACCCTGATCAAGCCTGTCAATATTCAAAAGTTAAAAAAAGACGTCGTTACCATGCGTAATAAAATGCGGGAGGCTTTATTAAAAGTAGCGCCGGGAAAAGTGGATCTTAAACAGACTCAGGGAGGGCTGGTTGATATTGAGTTTCTGTCCCAGTATTTTTGTCTTAGCTATTACAGTGATAGCTACAATGATAACCACAGCGATAACCAGCTGCCGACCAATACCGTTGAAGGGCTGAAGCTTGCTGCCAACGAAAAACGATTGACCAAAGCAGATGTAAGGCTTTTAATCGATTGTTATCGTCATTATCGAAATCAATTAAATGAAATGGCGTTAATGGAAAAAACAGTCATGGTCGAACAAAAAATATTTGAAAACGCTTTAAGTCAGGTAAAAAAAATCTGGCAAGAAATATTGCCAGATTAAATCGTACTACCTATGAACAAATTTTAAATTTTCAGGTTCAAAAGAGAGTTGAACCTGATTTTTATTTTGTAGATTAAATGCTATAACACGTTAGTGGCATTGCCGCTGCTAAATTCAGGATAAGCTTCAAGTCCACATTCTGAGATATCACCACCCAGATATTCTTCTTGTTCACTAATCCTGATCCCCATGACTTTCTTAAGAATAAACCAGACTACAAAACTTGTGGTAAATGTCCAGACTGCAATAATCGCCGTTCCTGTTAACTGAGTTAATACAGTAACATCTTTAGTCACCGGCACTAACATTACACCAATAAAACCGGCGACACCATGAACTGAAATGGCACCAACAGGATCATCAATTTTAATTTTATCGAAAAATCCAATGGCAAAAAATGCTGCGGTTGCACCTGTCGCACCAAACAAAGCAGCCTGAGTTGCTGTTGGTGAGTCAGGCGCTGCGGTAATGGTAACCAGACCGGCCAGAGCACCATTGACAATCAATGTTAAATCGGCTTTCCCAAAAATTAAAAGACTCAAAAGATAAGCCGTTATCGTTCCGGCTGCGGCTGCGGCATTAGTATTAAGAAAAACATTGGCGACAGCGTTGGCATCAGAAATTCCAGTGAAGCTTAATTGCGAGCCACCGTTAAACCCTAACCATCCAAACCATAAAATGAAAGTTCCCAGTGCAACCAATGGCATATTAGCACCAGGAATTGGTTTAGCACCTTTACTGGTATAGCGACCTTTTCTTGCACCCAGTAACAATACCCCGGCCAGCGCTGCGCAGGCACCTGCCATATGGACAATAGCAGAACCAGCAAAGTCACTGAAACCCAGTCCGCCATCTTCCTGTGATGCGCCTAAGAAGCCTGCTCCCCAGGTCCAGAAGCCTTCAATAGGATAGATGACGCCGGTTAGTACAATGGTAAACAGTAAAAATGCTGATAACTTCATACGCTCAGCAACAGCGCCTGACACAATTGACATGGCTGTTGCGACAAAAACAACCTGAAAAAAGAAATCAACGGCAACGGGTTGACTGGCATCGGCGGCGGTTTCACCTATGCCAAAACCAAAGGATGGTAGCCATCCTGCTTTTTCATTTTCCTGATACATAATATCAAAACCCATAGTCTGGTAGGCCAGACAGGCTAATGCATAAAGCAGCAGGTTTTTACATAAAATTTCGGTGGTATTTTTGCTTCTTACCAGGCCGGCTTCAAGCATAGAAAATCCGGCGGCCATCAACATGACCAGGGCGCCAGAGATTAGTAAAAACAGCGTATTAAATAAATAATCTGTCTGGTTAATTGCTACGGTTGGTTCCATGATAGTACTCTCTATTCAGTAATTCTCTATTCGATAATTCTTTATTCAAAATTTTTATTAATGGCTTAACTGGCTTATATTGCCTGCAAATCAATTTCGCCTGTTCTTATTCGGGTTGCCTGCTTTAATCGGTGAACAAATATCTTGCCATCACCAGGGCTGCCTGTCTGGCTTGATTGCTGAATGCTATGAATGACTCTTTCAAGATCATCTTCGCTAACTGCAATTTCAAGCTTTATTTTTGGAACAAAACGGCTGGTGTAAGAGTTACCACGATAGACTTCCATCTTGGCTTTCTGATTGCCAAAACCCTTCACTTCAGTGACGGTCATACCACCTATGCCATCTTCCAACAGTCTTTCGTAAATATCGTTAAGCTTAAAGGGTCGTACTATTGCTGTGAGCCAAAACATATTAATACTCCTGCACTTTATCAATTGAACAAAGTAGTCTTTACAATATCTATGCCATTTATTTTTTGTACGTTTTGGGGAGATAACGAGATTATTTCGACTATTTGCGCACAATGCTGGTGCTAAGACGAGTATAGCTGTTTTAAAATGGTGCGAAGAAAAAGCTGTTTTCAACTAGCTAGGTTTGATATAAAAGCGCATAATGGTTTGGGTATATATCATTAAGCTATAAGTTAATGGAGACAGGCATGACGGCAGCAACAGGTGTTACAGAAAGTAGTGTCACAGAAAGTGATGTTACAGAAAGTGATGTTACAGCAACTAACGCAGCAACAGGCACTGAGAATAAAAAAGATAAACCGGTGATAAAAGTGTCACCAGAAGAATTACCCGTTTGTTGTCCTTTAAAAGCGCAGGAGTGCTGGAATATGCATCCCAGAGTGTATATTAAAATGGATGCGTCAGGTCGGGGGAGTTGTCCTTATTGTGGTAATCAGTTTTTATCAGAAAAATAAATCTGCTGACCTTCTGTGTCATTCTTTTTGATACTTGAATTAATATTTTATGTGAATTGTTTCAGGCTTTTTTCTGGCTGAGTTGACCATTTTGTTTTTTCGCTTCAGAGCGAATATTAAGTCCTTTGTTAAGAGCCTTTAATAACAGTTTTAAATGAGTCAGGTTTTCAGGTTTGTAGCGCTCAACATTATTTGAATCGACATAAATGAGAGCACTGACTTTGTTACCCGATTTTAGTGAACAAAGTGCAAACCTCTCAACCTGTTTTCTTTGAATGATTTCAGGTAGTTTTCGCCATATTTTCTGATGCTGTTCACGAGAAAAACAGAGAAAGGACTGTTTTTCTACAAAACGGCTTAAAGGCCCAGGTTGTTTAAAGTTAAAATCCGGGTGTATACTGTTTTTGGCTTTAGCGCTGATTGCCAGTCTGGTTTGTGCCAGTGAAGATTTGTAATTGACCAGAAGAAAGGAAGCTCTTTCATATCCAAGAATAGAAATAATCCCTTTTAGTGCCGCCTGAACCAGGCTTGACGAAGAGTCGAATTCGCAAGCTTTCTGTATCAGTCTTCTGGCCAGCTTTTCGGTTTCTTCTTTTGAGTTGCTATCAGGTTGATTAAACTCATATTCGGTGGTTTTTATTGGCGATAGACGAGAGGGCTCTACGGGTTGTTGAACCGATTTTAAACGGGTTGGTTCTTGCTCTGCAACAGGTACTTGTTTTTTTGTTTTAGAGGGGGGAGGCTGTTTCGAAGCAGACTGTTTTAAATCTGACTGTTTTAAAAACGGTTGCCTGGAAGTAGAATGTTGATTCTCAGGGTTCTGGTAGGCGTGATTAACCCCTGTCTGAGCTGTCACTTTTCGTACCCGTTTTTTAATATCAGCCTGTGGTCTGATGATTGCTTCAGGATAAGCGGGTTTACCTCGAATAAGCAGATAGTTTACTGCCGGTGTAAATAAACAGGTATCAGCGATATTGTCGCTGACTTTACGAACGCTGTCATTAACCGCATGAAAGAGTTTTCTATCGTCACAGTGTGCGAGCTGTTGAATCATTTTAAAAATGTGCTGAAAGGCAGTAGCATTCCACGGCGCCAGAATTGCTCTTGCCAGTCGATTGGCTAATACAACAAGCCAGGCTTCCTGTTGATGCCATTGTTTTAAACTGGGTGAGTCATCTGTTAACCCTTTCATTCGATAAGCCAGTAACTCTTTAGGGTTACCGGGTAATGGCTTGGTAAATAGCAGTTTATTCTGTTCGCTCAGCTCAAAGGCTTTTGCAACAGCCTGTCTCCATTCGAACAGGTTGAATCCCAGTTTTGACTCCTCAAATAATCCCTGTTTTCTGGGAATGGTGAGCTGACGATAGAATATACGCCACATGTGTCTGGGTTGCAGGAACCATAACAGGGTGTCGGGCAGGTTGTAGTACAGTGCAGTCCAGTATGCCTGGGCGTGGCCATGAGCAAAGGGAGCTATCTGTTGTGCCAGTTCAGCGGCCAGCAGGCTGGCTGAAAGGTAAAACTTAACCTCATCTGACAAAGGTTTTCTTTCAATTGATTTTAGCGGAGAAAACAATTTTTCTGCTTCACTGATCCCCAGTGTACTCATTGAGTGATCGGCGGCAAAAGGGTGATTGATTTTAGTCCTGGTTTTGTTGGCCGCTGCCGTAATTAAATACCAGCTTAATATTGGGTCACGTTTGTATTCAGATTTAAACGCATCGCTGCTGCACTCTGGATCACGAAGCTTGTTTAAAATACCGGTTAGTTCCAGCGGCACCAACGGGTCTTTCAGATACTTCTGTATTTGAGATTGAATTAAAGCGGCAGCGTTACTCATTGAAAGACTGGTTTTCTCTATGGGCTGTTATAAGGTCTACCAAGAGTATAGTTCAGAATCGGGCGGTAATGACTCATTCACGCTCTGTCGTATCGTCTGCCCGGGCTTTGGGTTAAACTGAACTTGTTTTGTTCTTTTTATGAGATAAAAGTTACCCGTTGAAGATGTCAGATCCAATGCCAGAAGCCGTGACTAACCCAATGTCAGGTCAAAATTCAGAGAAGTGCCCGCTATGTCTTAGCAAGGCTCAAAAGGTTTATTATAGCGATAATCGGCGAAACTACCTTCAATGTCAGCAATGCGCGCTGGTGAGTGTTCCACAGTACTATCACCTGAGCGCAGATGCGGAAAAAGCGGAATACGATAAACACCAGAATGACCCCGCTGACCCAGGGTACCGTCAGTTCCTGGCGAGAACCACAAACCCTCTGTTTACGCGGTTAAAGCAGAAACAGACCGGTGCGATGGATGCTGACGTGCTAAAAGGGCTGGATTTTGGTTGTGGTCCGGGCCCTGCTATCTGGTTGATGGCAAAAGAACAGGGATTCTCTGTTGTTAATTATGATTTATACTATTTTAACAACAAGGCACTCCTCAGTCAGCAGTATGATTTTGTTACCCTGACCGAAGTTATTGAGCATATTGCCAGGCCTGCCGAGTTACTGCCTGTGCTCGGCTCTTTGCTGAAACCGGGCGCTATTATGGCTGTTATGACAAAACGAGTTGTCAGCCAGCAGGCCTTTAAAAACTGGCACTATAAAAATGACAACACTCACATTAACTTCTATTCAGAGCAGACTTTTCAATGGATTGCTCAAAAGATGGGCTGGCGGCTGGAAATAGTGGATAAAGATGTGGTGTTTTTTTATAAGAATGGGGTTTAACGGTTGATTGAACAGTCAATTTTCCGTAAACTCCCACTCCGCTGAAGTTTTCTACTTTAGTGTATTAAAGTATATATTAAGTGAAGGGCCCTTAGCTCAGTTGGTTAGAGCATCCGACTCATAATCGGCAGGTCCCCCGTTCAAGTCGGGGAGGGCCCACCATTTTTATTCAATGAAATCAATATGT